>DATANL010000267.1:0-3977 GCA_036266295.1 Pyrinomonadaceae bacterium
GAATTTGACTTGTGATAAATCAGGAAGTTTCAGCGCGGCTTCGCCGCCTTCGCGTCCGGCGGCAAAGGTCGCCGGGGCGCCGATCGCGACGCCCATGAGGACAGATAAGATGATGAATGCGCGGCGACCCAGCGCCGTCGCAAAGTTCGACGTTAAACTCACTATTGAGATAATCCTTTCAGTGCTTCTAAAGAAGGGGATAAAGCCCGTTTGAAAAGCTGAGTATTATGGCTGATTCAGGCGGGAACTGTCCAACGAAGATGCGCCGTCACACTTCCGCCAGCGCAGCTTCAGGAGTAAGTTGAGTTCGGTTTCTGCCACCAATCCACTTGCGCACCGAATCGATCAAAACAATAACAGCAGCCGTCATGATGAGCACCGTGAGCGTTGTGTTGATGTAGCCCTGCAAGCTCGTGGCGGGATTCGCCGTCTGCGGCCAGAAGATGTCCCGAATGGATTGATAGCCCGCGACCAGCGTCGTGGTTGCCACGAAAGACAATGGCACGATGGTCACCCAACTGTAGCGCGCCTTGCCGAGATTGATAATGACTGTGGTGGCGACACACAAAGCGACGGCGGCCAACAATTGATTCGCAATGCCGAACATGGGCCAGATAGTTGAGATCGACCCGCTCCAGATGAACGCAGTCCAGGCCGCGACGACCGCGGCGCTGGTGACGATCGATCCCGGCAGCCAGTTTGGTTCCTCCAACTTGCGGTAGAAGCGTCCGCCGAATTCACCCAGCAGAAATCTGGCGACACGTGTCCCCGTATCGATCGTCGTCAGGATGAACAGCGCTTCGAACATGATCGCGAAGTGATACCAGTACTTCATCAAGCCGCTGAGTCCGGGAATGCCATCGAAGATCTTGGCGATGCCCAGAGCTAAGGTGACGGCGCCACCGGTACGGCCGCGAACTTTCTCGCCCGACTCGGCTTCCAGTCGATCGATTTCTTTGGTTTGCAGATCGAAACCTTGCTGGCCTTCGGCATCGACCATGCGCACGTACTTGGCGCGCTCGACATCGTTTCGCTGGGCGGTGTTGATGGCGAAGTAATCGCCGGGGAAGAGCGAAGTCGCCGCGATCAAAGCGACGACGCCGACGAGGCCTTCCATCAGCATGCTGCCATAACCAATCATCCGCGCGTCAGTTTCTTTCGCGATCATCTTTGGCGTCGTGCCGGATGAAATCAGCGCATGAAAACCGCTGATGGCGCCGCAGGCGATCGTGATGAAAACGAAGGGATAGACCTTGCCGGGCACCACGGGACCGCCGCCGTTAACGAATGGCGTGATTGCCGGCATCTGTAAAGTTGGATGGACGAGAATGACGCCGATAATCAAAACTGCAATGGTGCCGATCTTCAAATACGACGACAGGTAATCGCGCGGGCAGAGCAACAGCCAAACCGGAAGCACGGAAGCGATGAAGCCGTAGCTCGCCATTAAGATCGTTACTTTGTGCGGCGAGAGCGTGAACGCCGTGGCCCAGGATGAATCAGCGACGCGGCCGCCGAGATAAACCGCGAGCAGCAGGCCGATCACTCCGATGATGGTCGCTTCCATCACTTTGCCTTTGCGAAAGACATACATGTAAAGGCCCATGAAGAGCGCGAGCGGAATGGTAAAGCCGACCGTGAACGTGCCCCACGGCGATTCGGCCAAAGCGTTGACCACGACCAAACCCAAACCGGCGAGCGCAATCACCACAATAAAGAGAATCGCAATGCCCGCGACGAACCCTGACAAGCCGCTGATTTCGGTGCGCGCGAGTTCGGCCAGCGATTTCCCCTGGCGGCGAATGCTGGCGGCCAGGATCATGAAGTCGTGCACGGCCCCGCCGAGGCAGACGCCGATCACCAGCCACAGCAGACCCGGCAAGAAACCAAACTGCGCTGCCAGTACCGGCCCAATCAACGGACCTGCGCCTGAGATCGCCGCGAAGTGATGACCAAACAAAACCCATTTATTCGTCGGATAATAGTTGTGGCCGTCATACATCGTCTGCGATGGCATCGGTCGTGAATCATCAAGCGCCAGAACTTTCGCAGCGATGAATGCCGAGTAGTAGCGATACGCAATCGCTAACACGCACAGGACACCAACGATGATTGGCAGAGCGTTCATGTCGTTCGGATTGGGAGCGCGCCTATCATAGCTGGGGTCAGGAAATTTCACCACAGAGAACACAGAGGGAAAATCATTGATAATGTTTAGAGGCCGGACTTGTCCGGCGATGGCCGCACAAGTGCGGCCCCTAAACGATCTCGTCTGTTTCTCTGCTCCTGGTTCTTCTCTGTGTCCTCTGTGGTTAAAGCCGGCTTTTGACTTATCGCTTTATTCTCTTTAGAGTTGCCGCGCTCTTCAAAACTCAAGTTGCGGAGATTCCCCTGCAATTTCGTCAAGACCCGGGCAACGGTTTGCCAGCTTGATAGTCAGGTCCCGATTTCCAAGACAAACAATTTGTTCGGAGGATTAATGAAAAAATTCGTGTTTTTAGTGTGCGCGTTAGCGCTGGCGGCCGCGAGCTGTGGCGGCACCAAGCCGGCCGCAAACACCCCGGCCACTGCCTCGCCTGCCAAACCGGCGGCGTCAAATTCAACGGCTTCGGCATCGCCCAAGGGTGAGAAAAAAGCCCCGTCGACCAATCCCGTCCCGGCGGACTGGATTCGCATGCACGACGACGCCAAGGGTTATGAGTTCATGGTTCCGCAAGGTACCAAGGACCAGTCGGAAACCAAGGACGGCGTAGATGTTTATGTGGCCAGCGTGCCCGCGCCTTATGAGATCGGCGTGATGGTCGTCGCGTTCAAGGACAAGAACCTCTCGAAAGAGGACTTGCTCAAGCGCGCAGAGAATGTGCTGAAGGCTTTCGGTGAGAAGGACATCAAAATGGATCCGCCGAAAGAACTCAGCGACGACTACACCCTGGTGACGTTCACTTCGACCGGTGATGATGGCAAAGCCGGCAAAGGCAAGATCCTGGTGGCCACCGATGTGACCGACAACTACATCATGTTCGTGGGCGGAGATGCCGACAAATTTGGGTCGAACGAAAAAACGATCGACGAAATTTGGGGCAGCTTCGGCATGTACAGCGGCGGCTTCAGCGGCAATAGCTAAACCGACGCCGCTTTATTGCGGTAACGAGGGCCCCTCGAACTTTGATTCGAAGGGCCTTCTCGCTTTCTTAACCTTTTAGCAGTAATTGTTTTGCGTTAATCTGGCACCATGAATAAGACTCGGCACTTTACGATCGTAACGGCATTAATTGTTTGCGCGAGTGCAGCCGTCGTCTGTGGCCAACCGCGCACGGCTGCGCCCAAAACTCCTGATGCGCTCATCGCTGATTTGTATCAGGCGCACAAGAGCAAGCGCGGCCCATTCTTTCAAAGACGCAGCCGCGCGCTCGTCGATAGGTACTTCGTCAAGTCACTCGCCGATTTGATTTGGAAGGACGCGCACGGCCCGAAAGGCGAAGTCGGCGTGATTGACGGCGACCCGCTTTACGACGCGCAGGACATGGAGATCAAGAAGTTCGCGATCGCCAAGCCGGTTTCCGAATCCGCCGATAAAGCGAAAGTCGCCGTCACGTTCGAAAACTTTGGCGAGAAGAAAACCATCACCTTCAACCTCGTCAAAGGCGCGGCTGGCTGGCGTATCGATGACATTGACTATGGCGGCGGCCGGACCCTGCGAAGTGAATTCAAGGACGGCCAGTGAGCCCGCTCTACGAGGAAACCACCTCGAGCCCGGATTTCAAATCAGCATGTAGCAACCGGTGGAAGAGGTGTTCGCCGCCCTCACGTCGCGCCGATAAGCGGCCGGCCTGATAAGCGCGCGAATTCAAACCGCGCTGCACTGATTCACAGATATCAACGTCTTCGTCCTGAATCTTTTCCCCGACGCTGATACTCTGCAGGTTTCGCTCGCGCGCGCTCGGGGAAACATCAGCGAAGTAGAAATCGAAGATTAC
>DATANL010000268.1:0-5044 GCA_036266295.1 Pyrinomonadaceae bacterium
GGTCGTTCAGGTGCATGGCCGCGGTCTACTGCTGGGCCTGGAATTCGCTGGAGGCGCGAAGACCGTGCACGAAGGTTTGCTCGGCCAAAGAGTCATCACCGGAACGTCGAGCGATCCCAAGGTGCTCAGGTTGCTTCCCCCCTTGTGTCTGCAAAAAGATCACGTCGATCTGTTTGTCGATGGACTGCGGAAAGTATTTGGCTGATAGCGGCGCACGTCGATGCATTTTCTTTCCACTGCCAGCTTTGCGCGATCCGAGGTCGATCAAATGATCGACTCGGCGCTCAGGTTCAAGCGTGGCGCCGATCAATCGAAACCACTCGCGGGAAAATCGGTGGCACTGGTGTTCTTCAATCCGAGTTTGCGCACCCGCGCCTCGATGCAGGTTGGAATCTACGAGTTGGGCGGCAACGCTGTCGTGCTCGAGCCGGGCGGTACCAGTTGGACACTGGAGCACCGTGAACACGCGGTCATGGATGCGGACAAGACTGAGCACGTCGCCGAATTTGTGCGCGTCCTGGGGCGATACTGCGTTGCGATTGGCGTGCGCACGTTTGCAGCTTTGAAAGATTGGCAATCGGAACGGAACGATCCGATCCTGAATGCCTTCGCCAAATATTCCGAGGTGCCAATCATCAATCTCGAATCTGCGATGCATCATCCGTGTCAGGCAATGGCTGACATGATGACGATCCGGGAGAAGCTGGGCCAAGGCCGCCAGAAGGTCTTGCTGACGTGGGCGTGGCATCCAAAGCCGCTACCCATGGCGGTGCCCAACAGCTTCGCGTTGGCCGCGGCGCAAATGGGCCACGAGTTGATCGTTGCGCATCCCAGAGGATACGAGCTCGACGATGAGTTGATGCAGAAGATCGAGCAGTCGGCGCAAACTGTCGGCGGCAGTGTGACCGTCACCCATGAGCTAGACGCGGCCTTCGATGGCGTCCAGGTTGTTTACGCCAAGAGTTGGGGAAGCAAACGGTTTTATGGCGCCGCGGAAAACGAATTGGACGAACGCGCGCCGCATCGCGGCCGCTGGATCGTCGACGAAGCAAAGATGGCGCGAACAAATTCGGCGATCTTCATGCACTGTCTGCCGGTGCGACGCAACGTGATTGTCACCGATGGCGTCATTGATTCCGATTCTTCGGCCGTGATCGATGAAGCCGAAAATCGTTTGCATGTGCAGAAAGCAATTCTCAGTAGGGTGCTCTCGTGAATCAAACTGTCGACCACCAATTACGTTTAGATTTGCTTCGCGAAGCGCTGCCTTACATCCAGCGCTTCAAGGGCAAGACCTTTGTCGTAAAGTTTTCCGGCAAGGTAACCGAAGATCGCGAGCGGTTGATTTCCCTGTGTGAAGAGCTGGCCTTGCTGCATCAAGTGGGCATTCGTGTCTGCGTCATTCACGGCGGCGGGAAACAGCTGACTGAACTCGCGGAAAAGATGGGCGTCGAGCAGACAATCATCGAAGGCCGTCGCGTCACCGACGACGAGACCTTGGAAATGGCCAAGATGATTTTTGCCGGAAAAATTAATACGGACATTCTGGCGGCGTTGCGTCACCGTGGGGTTCACGCGGTGGGCTTGTCCGGCGTTGACGGCAACATCGTGCACGCCGAACGACGGCCGCCCAAAGAAGTCGTCGATCGAAACACCGGTGAAAGCGCCCACGTCGATTTTGGTCACGTCGGCGACATTCTCGAAATCGATTCAAGTCTGCTGACCGTGCTGCTCGATCACGGTTATCTGCCGGTGATTTCATCGTTGGGCGCGGACTCGGAAGGAAAGGTCTTCAACATCAACGCCGACACGGTGGCCGTTGAGATCGCCGTTCAGCTGCAAGCGGAAAAGCTGGTGCTGTTGTCCGATGTCGATGGGATTTTTCTGCGGGCCGGCGAACCCGAAACGAAGTTGTCGCAGCTGACCGGCCGTCAGGCCGCCGACTTGATCAAAAGTGGGGCCGCGTCGGGCGGGATGATTCCCAAGCTGCAGAACATCATTCAGTTGCTGAACCGCGGCGTTGGGAGCGCGCACATCATCAATGGCAATTCGCGCAACTCTCTGCTGGCGGAGGTGTTCACCGATGAAGGAACCGGCACGATGATCTCAGCTTCGTAATCTCAATCAACCTTTTCGAAGACGACCACCTTGTTCTTGAAGTCGAAGGTCATCACAAAATCCTCAAAGAAGCTATTGCCGATGTTCACCTGAAACTTCTTGTTGTCATAACCGGTTTTGGGAAGCCAGAAGTCGGCGCGAACTGACTCGACAGTGATACGACCCAGGCGAACCGAATTCAGAATCCCCTGCTTGCTTTCGTACTTGCCGTTGTAACCCACGGACGTGGTTGGCTCGGCTGCGTCCACTTGTTCTTCCAGTTTCAGCAGCGCCACGGCCTGGGGAGTGAGGCTGAATGAGCCGCTCGATCCGGTGTCGAGGGCCGCGCGCATCTTTTGATTGTTCACGTAAAGCGAGTCGATAATTACTTCGCCGTCTTCGCGTTTGAAGGGGAAGGCAATTGTGTTGACGGTGTTCGCCGAGAACTGAATGCGCGGGTAGGGCGATTCGGCAAAAACCTTCAGCTTCAAATTCGGATAATCGATCTGAATGATACGATCCTTCAGGAAACTAAAACCGAGCACGCCCTGGATTTTCCGGTCCATGCGCTCCGATATTTTGGTCAGGTCAATAGTTGCCGCGGCCACGTCTTTGGTCACAAGGCTCCCGAGTTCCACGCTCGCCAGTCGTACGGGATAGACAATGTTGACCTCCGTGCCGCCGCCGGTGGCCGGCCCCCCTTTGTTGCCTGTGACCAGTCCCAACTCGCGGGCGGTCGACGCGTCGATGGCCGACGGATCGGTGTTGGTATCGACCAGCATGCTGAATGGACCTTTGCCGCCGAGAGTGACCTGGACGACGATTTGGTGGTGAATGTACTCGAAAGGGATTTCAAACTGCGGCTTCGCGCTTTGGGAAAACACAGCGGTGGCAGCCAGCAGGAACAAGATTAATGCGGCAAATCGCTTCATTGAATTTTGGTCTCCAGGGGTCCTTCACTCCATTTCCGACCTGCAAACGACGATATCGTACACGCTGTCGGTGGCGGTGATTTTTCGCACTCAGTAATCCTAAAATAACCGGCCAGTTTTCCTGCGAATCATAGGACGCTCAGCCTGCGGTGCGCGTTAACCGATCGTGGCACAGTCATTGCCACTTCCCGCGGCGTGGTCGATGACGAATAAGTCACGGCCAGGTTTGAAAAAGCAATTATAAGATCGGTTGTCGCGAGACGACCGTGGGTTGAGGCCGGGTTGTGAAGGGGAGAGCGCGATCCGGCCTCGATACTTTTCAAATACAATCGATTCGTTTAGACGCCGCACGCGTGCGGCTTTTTTTGCGGGCGGACCATCCGCCATCTAAACCGCTCCCACCTTACGGATAAATCAACCCATAAAGTCTTTCGGCCCAATCCTGATCCAAATTCTGTAAAATCACATACTGCTCGATCGCCGCGTCACGGTTTCCCTGGGCCAGAAGCGTCTTGCCCAAATTGAAATAGGCCTTCCCGAAATCCGGCTTCAGCCGGATTGCCTGGCGAAATGCTTCAACCGAGTCGTCGTGCTTATTCATTCCCTCGTAGGCTTCGCCGAGACTGTTTTGCGCCCCGGCATCGCCTGGCTTCAGTAGCGCCAACTGCTTGAATGCCTCGATAGCCTCGGCAAATTTCTTCATCTGCACATAACGTTGGCCCAGCCGGTCGTATGCGCCGGCGTAATCGGGCTTTAGCTTCAGAGCCTGCTTGTAAGCCTGAATCTCGTCGTCGAACTGGCCTGCGTCCCGGTAGGTGAGACCCAGCGCGTAATAAGCGTCGGCGGCGTTGTACGGATCCAGTTTGATTGCTAGCCGGTAAGCCTGTTCAGACTCGTGAAATTGCTTCAGATAATAATTCGCTAGACCGAGGTTGAAGTACGATTCGGCTGAGGGGCGAATGCTGACGGCTTTTTTGGAAGCCTCGATTGCCTCAGCGTGACGGCCCAACTTTTCGTTGCAGAACCCCGCCTGCGCCCACGCTTCGCCATAGCCGCTGTCCGAGTCGGTCGCTTTCTGAAAATAGGGAAGAGCGTTTTGACAGTCGTCCTTGGACAAGAAGGTCAGACCGCCGCGGAAATATTCGACTGCCTTCGCGCGCTTGTTGCGACTGGATGCTGCGACGAGTTCGCCGAGCGATTGCTGCTGTGAATTTTCATTCACGCTCCGGTCGAGTTGGGCGATGCGCTCAGAAGGAATTGCGAAGTTGACGCTTTGGCCGCCGGTGATTTGCAAAGTGGCTACGCCAATGACCTGGCCATGCATGTTGACGACCGGGCTGCCGCTCGAACCCGGCGAGATCGGCGCGGTGATTTGAATGATTCGCCCGAACCCCGGAATGTCGCGAACTGCCGAAACGATTCCGTTCGTGACGCTGCCCTCCAAACCGAAAGGGTTGCCGATCACCACGACGCTCTCGCCTTCCTGCGGGGAAGTGCGGTCGAGCGATAACGAGCGGACCTGAGCGGCGGGCGCTTCGACCTTTAAGAGGGCGACGTCGGCCTCAGCATCGACGGCGACCACGCTCTTCACGGGAAAGCTGTTGCCTGAATTGAGATGGACTTCGGCGCGATAGGCGCCGTCGATTACGTGCCGGTTAGTGACGATCCGATCTTTGTCGATGAAAAACCCGCTGCCCCGCGAAAGTTTCTCACCCTTCGCGTCGAAGGTCTCAATAGCCACGGCGGCAGGCTTGATGCGGCGCACGAGATCGGGAAGCTCGTCCTGTGCGCGTGCGTGGGGAGCTGCAGCCGCAATCACGACACACGTGAAGGTGACTGAGAGACGACTCCAAAACTCCCGAACAGCATTCATCCAGCCGTTAGTATAACCCCGATTGCGTTAGGAGGCGGGGCTTGTCCTCACCCGGGGCGGGCAGGCACAAGGCGTGCCCTACAGAAGATGTTCGTTTGGACGGCGGACTTGTCCGCCGCGTGTGGGTGAGCCGGACAAGTCC
>DATANL010000269.1:0-7855 GCA_036266295.1 Pyrinomonadaceae bacterium
GCCCAAGGCGCACCGAGATTGTCAGTTCAGCTCGAAATTCGTGTAAAGGGGGCCTCGCTATGAAGCGTTCCGCCAAAACGATTCTGCTGTTCGGAATCGTCGCTCTGGTGATGCTGGCGCCGTTTGCCCCACCTGCCAACACTTCTTCTGGGACGCTTCCCGCCAAACCAAAATATAACGTCCTCTTCATCATCTCTGACGACTTGCGCCCGGAGTTGGGTTGCTACGGCAACTCCATGATCAAGACGCCGAATGTTGACGCACTCGCGGCGCGAGGCACGCGTTTCGATCATGCGTACGCGCAATTTCCGCTGTGCAATCCGTCGCGTAGTTCGCTGCTGAACGGCCGCTACCCGACGCAGACCGGCGTGCTGGATAACAATACTTACTTCCGCGCCCAACACCCTGACTTCGTCACCCTGCCGCAGTATTTCAAAAACAATGGTTATGCGGCTTTGCGCACCGGAAAAATCTTTCACGGCGGCATAGACGATCAAGTTTCCTGGACCGAAGGCGGCGAGCCCGTCGATCCGAACATCGTCAATCGTCCGCCGAGCCCGGTAGCCAGCGGCCAGGGCGCCCGCGAAACCGGCGATGAAGAAGCCGCGCCGCAACCTAATCGCCCCGCCCGCGCTTCGGCTTCAGATCGCATTGTCGTGTTGGATGGCGACGGTGAATCATTTGGCGACTACAAGATCGCGGACCGCGCGATCGATTTCCTCGACCGGTACAAAGACAAGCCTTTCTTTCTCGCCGTGGGATTCAACAAGCCGCACAGTCCGCCGACGGCACCGAAAAGGTTTTTCGATCTTTACGATGTCAATCAGATCCCGCTGCCGGTTGATTTCAACACGCACCCGATTGCCCCGGCAGGATTTCCGGACATCTCGATTCCGCATCGCAACGCCGACCTGTTTGTTGGCCGCGACTCTTCACCCGAACAGGCGCGCGAAATGATTCGCGCCTACTGGGCCTCGACGAGTTTCATGGACGCGCAAGTCGGACGCGTGATTGCCGAACTCGACCGTTTGAAGTTGCGCGACAACACCATCATCGTCTTCTGGGGAGATCATGGATATCACCTCGGCGAAAAAGGGAAGTGGTCCAAGGCGTATTCACTCTGGGACGTTGGCTTGCGCGTGCCTTTGATCATCGACTTGCCGCGAGGCAAGCCCCAGGTCAGTGAACGCGTCGTGCAACTCCTCGACTTTTATCGCACGCTCGCGGATTTATGCGGTTTGCCATCGCCGCCGGCCGAAATCCAGGGTCGGAGCCTCGCGCCGCTACTTCGGAACCCGAAAGCAGTCTGGGACCGGCCCGCATACGCCGTAGTTCAGTTCCAGGGAAAATTCGGCGAGTCAGTTCGCACTGAGCGATGGCATTACGTTGAATGGGATGGTGGGCAGGCCGGTTCGATGCTTTTGGATAGCGTTGCCGATCCACGCGAGTTGAAGAATCTCTCTTCCGATCAAAGCCGCGCCGCGACAGTGCAGCAGATGAAGCAATTGCTGAAGCAGATTCCTGCGAAGTGACACGCCGGCGGACCAGACGTGTTTGAGTCTCTATTGCGCTACCAGCGGAGCGTCGACTTTCTGGCTGTTCAGAATCTTCACCGGTGCGCCATCTCTCGTCTTCAGCTTCACGTTATGCATCGTCCAGTTCCGCGCATACTCAATTGATCCGGCTTCGTTCCCCTCGGCCGTGATGTTGCTGAACTTGATATTGACGATCGGTTTATTCGGCAGACCGCTGGCCAAAAAGATCCTCCGCGCATTCACAATCTCAACGTCCTCGATCGTGATGTTGCGAAATTCGCAGAACCCGCGCTCGGGCGGCGTTACGGGCGTACTCAAAGCCACCCAATGCGCCGGGATGTTGGTCGCGTCTTTCGGAATGGTAGCGTAGCTGTAGCTCGGGTTCCAGTTCAGTGTGAAGGTGAACGGCGCCGGCACGTTTACCATCTTCAAGCCGCGCACCAGAATATCTTCGACAAAGCCACCGCGCGTTTTTGCTGATTTGAAACGAATGCCTTCGCTGGTCCCCAGCCCCCGGTTCTGATAAGCGAAGACGTGGCGAATACCGCCGGACGTTTCGCTGCCGAATGAAATGATCCCGCCGCCGCGGCGCGTGATGTTGTCGCGAATGACGACGTACTCGGTGGGACGATTTACCCGCAGCCCGTCAGAGTCGCGCCCCGCCTTCAAACAGATATCGTCGTCGTTGTTGTCGATGTCGCAGTTTTGCACCAGCACATAGCTCGATGAATCGATGTCAACTCCATCAGTACTCGGGCCTTTGTTATCGGTAATCTTCACCCCATCGACGGTGACGTGATCAGAGTAAACGACCTGGACGGTCCAGAAGCCGGAGCGTTTCAAATTCACATTTTCGATTGCCACGTCGGATGATTTCCAGATCACCATCAAGCGCACGCGCTCGGCATCGTAGTCGGAGGCCCAGCGCAATCCCTTCGGCTCGTATTCGCGACGCAAAGCCCAATACTTGTCCCACCATTTGTCACCGCGACCGTCGATCGTGCCGCCGCCGGAAATCTTCACGTTCTTCGCGTCGTTGACGTTGATGAGCGCGGCCGGCCATTTCATCTCAATCCCGGCGACGCGCGTCGGGATCGAAGGGTAGTCGACGTCATCCTGACTGCCGAGCAGCGTCACACCTTCATTTATTTTCAGATAGACATTGCTCTTCAGGAATAGCGCGCCGGTCACGTACTGTCCCGGTTTGAAGGTGACCGTGCCGCCGTTGTCTTTTGCGCAATCGTCAATCGCCTGCTGAATGGCCCGGGTCGAATTCGTGACGCCATCGCCGGTCGCCTTGACCTCGACGATGCGTCGAGATTTGAGCGTTCCGCGCGCACCAACGTCCTTCGTCCACTTGGGAAAATCGTCGCCGTCATTTGCCAGGGCGGACTTCGACGCGCCCAGGAAAACGAATGCCGCGACGGCGAATAGAAAGAAGGCGATGCGCCTTTGATTTATCATTGCGTCAGAACCTCTTTTGGTCAGCTCGATCGACATGCATGTCGGTCACGCCGCTGCACTCGCGTGCCGTGAAGTCCGAAACGTTCTTCAAGACAAACGTGGAGATGCCGCTGGGCCGCGCCGAAGTAACGTGGCTGAAGAGCACGCTCTTCACATCGTCCACTACGAACGTGGGCCGCATGTCTTCAGATAAGTAACTCAAATCGATATTGGTGAACGTGACGCCCTGCGCGTGTCTCAGGAAAAATCCGGCGGCCGGAATGTGGCCAAACATCGAGGGCTCGGGATAGTTGGTTTCGCGTTCGGGCGGTGACGCGTCCGCCTGTTCCTTTTTTCCTCCGCCGCGATAAATGATGCGGATGTTATCCAGCGATACATCTTCAATGTCATGGCCGGGAAGTCCGGCGATTATTGATGCATAGCGCGAATCGGCGTTGTAGGCGATGACATTGCTGATGTTGACCCGTCGTAGTTTTCCGACCTCGACGCCCGCCGGCCCACGCAGGCGCCGTCCGAGCCGCAGAAAAATCGGTGAGTTCACCACGTCGCGCATAGTGATGTTCGTGATCGTCACATCTTCGAGCCAGCCGCCATCCACAGTTTCCAACGCCAGCCCGCGACAATGATCGAAGACGATGTTTGAGATGGCGATGTTTTTGAAACCACCGTTCGACTCGGTCCCAAGTTTTATCCGGCCGGTCGGACCGTCACGATCCGGCGCCTCCTTTACGTTGCGCTTATAAGTCGCGTCCAACATTGAGCCGATGTCGTAACCGCTGACGAACGAATTCGTAATAGTGACATTCTCGGTTGCGCGCGCAAACCCAAGCGCATAAGAACTCTTCAGCACGATCGCGTCGTCATTCGGTGAATTCACACTGCAATTCGAGATGCGGACGTTGCGGCATGAGTCGATATCGAACCCGTCGCGATTCGTGTCCACTTTGACGTTATCGATCGTCAGATTGTCGACGCCCGTGGCGAGCAAAGCGAAGTGCCCGCCATTCAAAATCGAAAAATCTCGGAGCACGACATTGCGACAAAGCTTCAGCGCGATAGCTTTGTTGCCGAGACCATTCATGACGCTCGGATCGTCGTCTTCACCCAAAGGCGATTCGGGACGCGCACCGGTTTGACCGCCGAGCGTTACCGGCCGATCACCGGGTTGGTTCACGCGGCGAGCGCGGGGACTGCGGCGGGTCAGGCCTCTGCCATCAATGAGACCAGGCCCGGTGATACCAACGTTCTCCAAACCAATTCCCCAAATCAAACTGTTCTGCCAATGACTGTGGCCGAAGTCCTGGTACATGTCCGATTGATTCGGTTCGGGCAGATCGTAAGTGACCTTGCCCGGAATAGTCTGGGCCGCCACCAGCGTGGCGCCCGACTCGAGGTTGAGAGTGATATTGCTCTTCAGGTGAATCGAAACAGAGAGGTAAGTTCCGGCTGAGAAATTGACGGTGCCGCCGCCGGTCTTCGAGGCAGCATCGATTGCTTTATTGATGGCCGGCGTGTCGAGCGTCTGGCCATCACCTTTGGCGCCAAACGCGCGCACGTCGTAAACGGGATTTGCCTTCTCGTTTTGTGCAAGGGCGTGCGCGTTTGTCTCGGCCGCTCTCTCATCACTGAGAATAGATCTTCTGCCGAGCGTGTCCGCCACGTGCCGAGGCGAGAACGCGTGACTCGTGAGAAGCATGCAAACAAGTCCCGCTATTAATGGTTGAATGGTTGAACTCATCTTATCGCCGGTTGGTAGATTTCGATTCGACTATGCCAAGCGTGCCTCGTTCTTTTTAGCTGCCGGGCGGCTTAACGTTCGCGCCCGGCGGACTCGCCGGAATTTTGAAACCCTCGATCGGATCAGGATGATGCGGATCGAATCGCGTCGCGTCATTCACCAGATACTTCACGATACCGAGTTTGTTCGTTCTGATTCCTTCGACGATGCACTTCGCCAGTTCATAACTGCCGTAGTTGTTGTGATGCGTGTTGTCGTTCGGCGCGAACGCGCGCTTCGAGGTCTCGACTCCCCAGGCTTCATACAAGGGCTTGCTCATGGCGTTCAGATCGATGAGCGGCAGGTTCAACTCTTTCGCCAACCGGCGCACGGCTTCAGGATAATCACCATGCGAGTTCATAATCTTTCCGTCCTGATCGAACGTGCGCCGCTGTACGGGCGTGATCAGAATCGGCGTTCCCCCGTTTTGCCGCGCGCCTTCAACAAATCTTTTCAGATCGGCTTTGTAAGTCGTGAATGCGCCGACGCCTTCGCCTTTCTCTTTCTCGTCGTTATGGCCATATTGAATGAATAAATAGTCGCCGGGCTTCATGAGGCTGAGCACCTTGTCGAGTCGCTCTGCCCCCAGCGAGCTGCGGAGCGATTCCCCTGACTCCGCGTGATTTGCAATCGCGATCCCCGGTTTGAAAAACCGCGTCAACATCTGTCCCCAACTGTTGTAGGGCTCCAAGGGTTGATCGCACACGGTCGAATCGCCGAGTAGAAAAATTGTCGGCAGGTCGTCAGCGCGGGTGATTTCGATTGCACAAATTGCCGGTCGCGAATTATTGAACTCCAGCGCGAGTTTCTCATCCCACGCCCAGTTCTCAATCGCGCGTTCGCGGTCTTTCAACTTTACTTCGCCGTCACCGGCGATCAGCGGCGTCCGCACATTCACGGTAAAGGTGCGCGTTTCGAATTTGCCTGGTCGGGTCTCGACCTTCTCAACCAAAAGCCGCCGCAGTTCAGCCTTGACCGTCGTGACTGATTCCGCTTGAGCATCGCCGAAGGTCACGCTGACGTTGTAGTTTCCTTCCGGTAGGGCCACCGAAAAGTAGAACGGCTGATCGCTGGTGCAGAAGTCACTGCGGAGCGGATCTTTACCACCGCGATCGATGCAGGCGATCTGCGGTCCTGGCTCAAAGCCGTATCCAGTCTCACGGCTGTAAACATTCACCGGCATCACCCGCTGATAGCCTGAGGCGAGCGCGCCGGGTCCAAAATCGAATCGAAAGCTTGTCGTGTTTGCCACGGTTCGGGCGCGGTGTCGCACGGAGTAACAATCAGCTGTCAGCATAAACGCGGCTCCATGTAACGCCGCGACCAGTGAAATGAACGTTGTGTATTTACGAATCTGCGCCAGCCCGCGCCCGGCAAAATGCAAACCTGCCGGCGACCGTCTTCTCCGTTTGTGCGATGGACGCGACGAACTGATCATCTTATGATCTTGCAACTTGGCGAACGGATAATATATAAGGCAACATTCAGCCGCAAGATGCTCAAGCTAATTCAGCCTATCTCGAAAAAGGACCAGGTGATCGCCGCGATCAAGGATGCCATCCTGTCCGGCGCCATCGGCCCGGGCGATCAAATTGTCGAAAGCCGCATGGCGCATGAACTGGGCAGCGGTATCCCACTGGTGCGCGAAGCGCTCGTCGCGCTCGAGCATCAGGGCTTTGTCCAGAAGACACCTTACAAAGGCACCACGGTCACCAAGCTCGAGCCAAAACAGATTCAGGACAATTTTCAATTACGCGTTGAGTTGGAGCCACTGGCGCTCGAGTGGGCCAAGCAAAACGTCACGCCCGCTGATATTAAAGAGCTGCGAGTTTTGATCACGCGCATGGAGAAAGCTGCTGACGATCTCGATCTTGATGAGTTCTACCAGAACGATCTCGAGTGGCACCGCAAGCTCTGGGCTTTGTCCGGCAACGGGTATCTGGAGGACGTCCTCGAACGGCTCGTCGTCCCGTTGTTTGCTTTCTTTGTGATGAAGACCAGCCACGAGAAAGAGGCCTACGTCGAGAGTGCAGCGATGCATTCGAAGATCGTCGAAGCGTTGGCCGCAGGCAGCGCGGCGGAAGTGCGGGCCTTAATGAAAGAATCTCTGCGCGGTTGGAAAGAAGACATGATGACTTTGCTTTTCCCGAAATCATAGCTCGTAGCGCAAATTGTTAATTTGCGTTTGCTCGAGCTGATGTGACACGCAAAAACAATTTGCGCTACTTTGGACATGGCATGAGTACAGCTATCAAAGATCGATTATTTCAATACGTTCAATATCTCTGGCGCGACGACGAAGCCGATCAGTTATCGGGCGTCGATCGTTTGGTTTACCGATCGAACAAGCTGGGCGAAGACCTGACCCTGACGAACACGGGCGGCGGTAATACTTCGTCGAAGTTGGCGGAGATCGATCCGCTGACTGACAAGCCGGTGGAGGTCCTGTGGTTAAAGGGATCTGGCGGCGATTTGCGCACGGCGAAACGCGACGGATTCGCCTCGCTTTATCTGGATAAAGTGCGCGCGATGAAGGCCCGCTACCTCGACGATCCGGACCGCGGGCCCAAGACTCCGATAGAAGACGTGATGTATCCGATGTACAGCCATTGCGTCTTCAATCTGAATCCGCGCGCCTGCTCGATCGACACACCTTTGCATACCTTCGTTCCCTACAGGCATGTCGACCACTTGCATCCGAACGCAGTCATCGCCATCGCTGCTTCAGTTAATCAGGCGAAACTGACGAAAGAAATTTATGGCGACGAGGTCATTTACGTCCCGTGGCAGCGGCCGGGTTTTGACATCGGTCTGAAGATTGAGGAGCTAATCAAAGCGCAGCCGCAAGCAAAGGGAATTCTGCTGGGCCATCACGGCATGAGTTCCTGGAATGACGACGACAAAACCTGCTACGAGACGGCGCTCGAAATCATTGATCGGGCAGCCATCTACATCGAGTCATGCGACAAAGGCGACCGGACTTTCGGCGGCGCGAAGCATGCCCCATTGCCAAATCCGGATCGTCAGAGAATCCAGGCGGAGATCATTCCTTTTCTTCGCGGCCAGGTCTCGATTAGCA
>DATANL010000270.1:0-4684 GCA_036266295.1 Pyrinomonadaceae bacterium
AAAGCCGTCGAACGCGGAATGATTGAAGAAGGTATCTGGACCGACCCGTCAATCGTGGTTGAGAAATACGTGACTAACGACGAGAACTCGTTCTATCGAGTCTACTTCTCTGGCGAACAAGTTATCATCGTCAAAGCTTTCTCTCAGGGCGTCATCAAGAAACTGTCCGGCGATTCGCGCGACACGAATTTTGTCACGGACATCGAGTCGCTTAAAGCAGGCACGGACCGTCTGGAGATCAGCGAGACGTTAAGACACGACGTCGCCACGTTTGTCGAGCTTACGCCGGTCGAGTTCGGTTGCATTGACATCGTGCACGACGGTCGCGACCACCATTACATCATCGACCTTAACCTGACACCGTACGCCGGAACCAGACCTCACGATCCGTTTTTAACGAACTTCCTGCGGATGGGGATTACGGATCCAACGCGGCGCAAAGGAAAGGTATTTCTCGATTCGCCCATGGCGGGGTTTACTGGCGCGCGTCAACCGTTCGGCAGCCTTCATCACGACTGAGATGGACAATGGCAAAAAAGCAGATCGAACCGGACATTGTGTGCTCTCAGGCGAGAAGATCTTTGGCACGCTTACCCAGCCCTTTGAAACGAGGTGGCAGCGATGGATCACGACTGCCTCCCTACTGGACGACATCGCTGAAATTTCGGAACAGGCAGGCCTGCTCTCTCATGCAAAAACACAATTTTTTCCTGCAATAACCTCTCTTTATCCTGGCTGAGGCCGTACGTCGCAAGACGTTCTAATGCTTCGTTCAACTGATTGGCCTGCCTTACATAAGAACCGCGATCGATTTTGGAAGAAGTCGTGATCTCGTGGCCAGCACTGGTCTTGATCGGGACAGTCGTGGTGGACAACATCGACGGTTTGATTCCCAAGCCGCACTGTTGAGCCGAATGTTGCCGGTATTTCACCAGCGGCCGATTGATGAAATCTATTTCGCCGACGGCTGCGATGAGTAACACAATCCATCCATCGTGAATCAACGGGCCGTCGCCGGAAATCGGCAATACCAGGTCCTTGAGCTCTGCGAGGAATGCCACCGTGAAGCCGCAAACTCGGTTCGTTTGCAACTGCATATCAAGTGCCCGGCCGCTTTTTACCAGTCTTTGATTTCGATCGTTGAAATCAAGCCGGTCAAACAACGTCTCCGAAAAAGGCCTGAGCGTTTCATCGACGAGCTCGGCATTCGAAAAGACCATCGAGAGCTGAGGCTTTGCTTCAAAAACTCGCTCGACTGATTCGAGTTTGTCGCTGTGCCAGACGTCATCCTGATCGCTGAGGAAGATCAAATCGCCGCGGCAACGACTTATGGCTTTTTCAAAGTTCTTAGCGATGCCCAGGTTTGATTCGTTGACTGAAAGGCGCACCGGGAAACCGGCGGTGGCTGCAAATTCTTCGATTACCCTGACGGTATCGTCAGTCGACTGATCGTCCGAAATAACCAGCTCATCCGGTGTCCGTGTCTGGGCCGCAATACTCTCGAGCTGCTCCTTTAGATACACAGCACCGTTATAGGTGGCCAGGGCTATCGAGAGATTCATTGATTTAATCTGCCGTATAATCCAGCCGGTTTCGCCCCCCAACAACTGCGCTGGCCATAAACGATTTCAGGTCTGCGATCGAAGCGAAACTGGTAGTTTTATCCTCGAGTGGGCTTAAACCTGCAAGTCTGCGGCCTGAACTACCGCCATGCTAAAATAACGTGCAGCGTCGAAGCAAGCATTATGAGCGTCATGAGTTCCAGTCGCGTCTTGTCCGAAGAGATCGAAAAGGCATCTGCAAAAGACACGAGGCCGGACGTAGGATTTGTCGCTTGCATTGAGCGCGGCGAGTTGGAGCCGCAGGCTTTGCTTCTCTTCGAGAGCATCAGGTCTTACACCGGCCGCTTCCGTGATTGCGCTATTTATGCACTTTCGCCGCGCGCCGGATATGCTATTTCTGAAAACGCTCGGCGCAAGCTGGACGAGTTGGGCGTCAACTATATCGATGCGGTTCTCAACACCGAGTTTCCGGAGAATGGTCCTGCTAACCGAGTCGCTGCTGCGGCCTATATTGAAGAGAAGCACCCACATGAAATCCTGGTGATCCTGGACAGCGACACCCTGTTTCTGCGTGAACCGAATGCAATTCTACTGCGACCGGACGTCGATGTAGCCGTCAGGCCAGAGGCATGCAAGGGAATGGGCACCACTGGCCCAACGGATCCATTCGATGGCTATTGGCGCGATCTTTGTCGCTGCTGTGGCGTGGACTACGAGCAAATTCCCTGGACCGAATCCTTTGCCGATCGGCGCCGGATCAAGGCCTACTACAATGGCGGACTAGCAATAGTGCGCGGAAAACTTGGCATCATGCAACGATGGGCGGATTTCTTCTTCGCTTCGCTCCGGCAGCAGTTGGTGCCTTTTCCTGAAGATCGACGTGTCCGCAGCGGCGCCGGCTGGCAAGACCCAGGCGTCGGCAGGACGTGGGGATCGGACCAGGCAGTGCTGTCCTTGGCGATCTGGAGCACTACTCGACAGGTCCAGGAGTTGGAACCAACCTACAATTACTCATTGCTTGTGCACAACTCAGTCGAACCAGAGCGCAGGGACAGGATTTTTCCGCATCTCGTGCATGTTCATTATCACTTTATGTTGCACGAAGATTCTGTGTCGAAGAATCCGCTGTTTGATGAGTCTGGACCACTGTCTCCTGAGCAGCGTGCCTGGTTATCCCATGGCTATAAACGGCTTCAAGGAGGCCGCGTGAAATTGTTTGCTTAAGCGCTCCGCGGAAAGTTAAATTGAGCAGGTGCTAAAGGATTTCAGGGCCAGGATTCCCGGTCACGTTCGAAAGCAGCGCGGGATGGTTGATTAGCTCCCAGGAAACCCTTCCGGCATAACCTGCGGTCTTCGTCAGTTTATTGACTCCCGGAAGCTCATACAGCCTCCTGCAAAGCCCAAACGCCGGCGAGTCCCGGCCCACTATCTGGCGGAGATAAGAAGCGCAGCCCGGAGTTTCCTTTATCGCCGCTCACCATTACACATCCCTGGTCGGGGTAGTCCGCACCATCGTGCGCCCTGGCAAAGTCAGGTCGCGCATAGCGCGCCGTAAAGCTCAGGCGCGGCAGCGTTGTGGAATTGGGCGGCGAGTTATGCAGCAGGTCATCAAACAACATGAAGTGTCCTGCGGGCATTGAACAATCGACGATCGGATCATCATCGCGCGGTATTGCCGCGCGGGTGAATGTACTCCAGTAATGGCTGTCGGGCGGCAGCGGCAAATGCTCTCGCGTATGGGTATGACTGCCGGTGATTACTCGCATTGCGCCGTTCTCCGGCGTCGCGTCGTCGACCGCGAGCCACAGGGTGACGAACCCTCTCTCTACTCCCCAGAAGTAAGACTCCTGATGCCAGGGGATCTCGAGACCTTGTGGAGGCTTCTCGAAGAACTGCGTCCTGAACAACATCACGTCGTTACCGAGGATTTGCCTGACAGGATGGATTATTTGCGGAAGAGTGCACAACTCATAAACGAGCCGGCGATCGAGGTGCCGGTCAAATCCGAACTGCTGCTCCGGCGGGAACGCTTGATGCGCGTTCGATGGAAGCGAGAGCACATGTCTTAAGGCGGCCCCAATCGCACCTGCGCGCTCGGCCGAATAGAGTTGAAAATCGGTGAGCAAGCCCTCACGCTGGAATCTCTTCAGTTCCAGTTGGCTCAGAGACCGTACAGGTACATTGTTCTCGTCACGCTTCACCGAAATCAATGCTCCTGCTGGGCGGCCGGCGAAGGCTTTGATCGAACGAGAAGACTGAGCTGGGCCCAACCGTCAACGAATGGTCTCAGATTCATCCAGCTAATCTCGAAGCGGGATCGGAAACACGCGATTAGTGGTTCAGGGGCCCAGTGGGCAACCGGAACTTTTCGCGGCACACCGTGCTCATCCCACATCACATTGCTGTTGTGAATTTTCTCCTGTGACTCCTCGACAACGGTCACCATCATCATCATCGAACCTTCGGGATGCAATACGCTGTCAAGGGTGGCGAGTGCCTCATTCACTAATCTGAAAGGGATATGGACCAACGCGTAGGAAAACCAAATTCCATCGAACTGTTCGTTTAGACTCGCCAGATCCAACAGGTCCATTTTAATCAGGCGTGCTTCCGGGCACTGTTCGCGGCACAGCCGCAAGGCTTGCTCGCTTACGTCCAGACCGGTCACCCGATATCCAAGATCGAGCAACTGCCTCGTGTCTCTTCCTGAATTGCACCCTACATCAAGAACCGAGCCGCCGGGCTTGACGGCCGCCGTAAACCGCCGCCATTCCTCACTCTGCAAGTCATCGCGTTGGTTCCAGGAGCGCGCGTAGTCTGACCAACCATCGTCATAAACCTTTGTCACCGCAGCGAGAAAGGCTTTGTCATCCGGAAATGAATGGGTACGCTTCATCCCAGCTTTGCCTGTGGAAATGGTTTCTTTCCTGGTGTCAGTACCGAGGAGCCCGATCGAGAGGACCCATTAGGGCCGTCTCAAGCGTGGCTTCTTTTATCCGGCCGCCCCGACTTTTGTCAGATCAAAATAGTCCGCTGCCTTTGCGGCGTCCGGCAGTTCGCCCGGTTGCAGAGGTTGATCGATTACTTCGACGCGAAAGCTTTCTTCCAGGGGCGCATTCCAA
>DATANL010000271.1:0-3321 GCA_036266295.1 Pyrinomonadaceae bacterium
TATGTTATCGGCGAGATTAGGTCGAACCAGACTAGCTCAATGACAAAGTGAGTTTTGAATACCGGGTCTTTGCTGTCGGCGGCCGGTTCCGTTTGTAATATCCACTGACAGCATTCATAATCTTCGCCATGTCGGAATCGCAACGCACAGCTACTCATTCCCAGACATTGGTCGTAGACGCCGAGACTTTTTCGTTCGAAACGCTCGAACAAAAAAACGGCCAGGCGACCGTAATTCGATTCCGAATGGATGACGTGCGCTACTATGCAGGTGATGTGCTGCTGGTTTTGTCAGGCACTGACGTTCATTTTCACGGAATGATCGGCCAAACCGAAGACGGTTTCGGCATTGCATCTGACCCGCGAGGGTCGCTTTTGCCGGCGACTGTGCAGTAGAATCACACCCCCTGGACAGCCGGGCCCGAATGCCCGCGAACGCAGGCCCGCTGCCTGCTCTCGAAGAGATGAAACGCCTGCTTCTAATCGCAGTTGGTTTCGTAATCGCTCTTCCCTTTTCTGCGTCTGCGCAAAAACCACAATCCGCCAAAAAGTATGTGAAGCAGGGCCTCGAGCGCTTTGGCCGTAACGACATACTCGGAGCGATCGCCGAATACGATCGGGCGATCAGCCTGGACCCGAAATACGCCGAAGCTTATTTCAATCGGGGCAAGGCCCGGCGAGCAGCTGGCGACCTCGACGGTGCGATCGAAGACTACGAGATGACGGCCGGCCTAACTCCGGATCTCGCGGCCAACAATCATGACATCACCCAGGCTTACCTCAATCGGGGATACATCCGCTCAAACCGGATGGACATCGAAGGCGCGCTGGCTGATTTCGATCATGCTATCAAATACGATCCTAACGATGCGGACGCTTACTTCAAACGCGGACGCGCGTTTCTGATCATCGGTAACGCGAAATTCGCCATCGCCGATTTTGACAAGAGCATCTCGCTGGACGATCACAATCCGCTGGTGTTTGCCGAACGCGGCTACGCGCGCCAAACGCAAGGTCAGAACCTTGAAGCGCAGAAGGATTTCGAGCGCGGCTTGAAACTAAATAACGACTTGCGTTTGATGCTGGATCTGCATCTGCTGGATCTGCAAATGCAGATTAAAGAGATGGAGCGTCGCCAGTCGGTGATCAAGAAAAATATCGCCTGAGCTGACTTTGGAGTGCGGCGGCTTGACGCCGCTTTTTGTTTGGCTTGTCGTATCAGCGAGAAAAAGCGCCGTCAAGCCGGCGCACTCGAAAGCTAACGCGTATACCCCGCGGGATGCCGGACCTCAACATTCCCTTCTAACGGCTTAACATCCAATTTGTGAAAGCCCTTGTTCGGGTGGGTCGACCGGTACGTGTACGCCAGCTGCAGACTCATCAGCAGATTAATTTCTTTGAGGAATGGATCGAAGCTCACCGGCGCCGCGGTTCCCTGAAAAAAAGCGCGGCCACCCGTTTCGTCTGAAAGCCTTTGCAGGCAGCTCTGGCCATTCAGCGCATAAGGTAACTGAGATGCCGCGGCCGGTGGCACAAAGATCGAATAGATCGGCACGGCCCGGCGTTGGGCTTCAGTGATGGCGCGCTGTAAATCGAGGCTTTGGGCGGGGGTGGAACTCTCCGGCCCGCGAGATACATCGATGCCGTCGCTGATCACAATCATCGCGCGACGACCCATGGGCTGCGAATCGAACCGCCGCAGGCCTTCGATAATTTCGATATAAGGATTGTACGCGCCGGCGCTGGCCAGCCCGAGCGGTACGCGCACGCTGTCGGCCACCTTATCGAGTTCGTTGGTGAATTTCTTGCGCACGTCCAGCGAGCCCGGACGGATGTACCCGACCATTGCGCGCGAGCCACCTGGTTGTTCACGAATGAACTTCGCCATGTTCTTGGCGTCGACGGCCACTGACGGAACCAGGTCATCCTGAAACAGAACCGCAAGCGTCATCGGGCTGTCGAGCGCCGACCGCTGCGAGACCAACTGCTGAATGTCCCCGTCTTCCCGCAGCAGCAGGACGACCTCGCGCGTTTCAGCTGAGGAAGTGTCACGGAACCTCAGCGATATTGGCACCGTGACCGGCTTCGGAACTCCGCGTTTGCCATCCTGAGCGAAAGCGGAACCGCACAAACTCAGAGCCACAATGGCGGCGGTAAATGCAATTCCTTTAAACTGATCGATGATCATGGCGTGCATTGGTTGGGCCATCATATTACGAAGTAGCGCAAGTTGTTAACTAACATGACAAAACCTCCAGCGAACAATCGGTGCTGCGGTCGGCAACTTCTCGCGCTGGCTTTGCGTTTATGGAGGCGAGTATCATTGACAACCTGTGACCAGTGAAATCTCAACAGATGTTCGCCTGGATGCGCCCGGCAAACTCACGGCGCGCGAAAAAAGGCTTGCCCGCGTCTGGCAAACTGCGCCCTGGCTGGCCCTCGCGGGCGTCACGGTCGCGCCGCCGGCCGCGCTGCTCCTGGTCTATCTGCTATCTGGCTTCTCGCCAATTTTCCTGCTGCTGGCGATTACCTCGGCGCCTTTTTCGCTGATTATCGCAATGATCGTCGCCCTGTTTTTGGTGATGTACCGGCGCCGTTGGACGCGAGATTTGCGCGACCGCCTTGCTTCTGATGGTATTACCGCCGATGAAGTTGGTTTCTTCCTCCATGAATTAACATCCGGCGAGAAGCGTTCGCTGCGCGAAATGGAAAAGAAACAAGCTTTGCTGGCTGATGCCTACCGCGAAACGCTCGCGCTCAGGTTGAATGCGACGCGGCTGACGACGCGCGCGCGCCGTGACCTGCTGCAAGTCGAACGCCGAATCAATCGCGCGCGATACCTGAACGCTCCCGACACCTCGGTGTTGCTCGATGAACTGGCGCAGGATCGCGAACGGCTCGAGCGGCTAAAGCAGGAAGGCTCATCGAGACGGGCCGAGGCCGAGGCGCGCCTGCAAATGATTGAAGCAGCCGCGAGTCGCGGAGCGAGCTGGGCCGAAACGAATTATATGTTGGAGCGTCTCAACGAAGGTCGCAAACATCTGCCCATCGGATTAGAAACCACGCGCGCCGAACAACAGTTGCGCGAAGAGACTGAACGCGAGTTGCGGAATGAACTCACTCAGTGAACATCCATATTTAGAGGCGGGCACCAACGCCCGCCTCTAAATGGAGCTGTCTGCTAACGTGGTCCGCTGTACGGCGCGCCCGCACGAAGTACCAACTGGGTCCCTCGATCGAGATCCAGATCGTTCCGACCTTCGGCATAGATCGAACCAGCACCGGCTCCGGCGCCCACGATTGCGCCAATCGCTGCGCCCTT
>DATANL010000272.1:0-4672 GCA_036266295.1 Pyrinomonadaceae bacterium
GTGGTATTGGACAGCGTCGTGTTCAGGACCTTCATCCCGACGCCGCAGGAGATGGCCTGCGGGGTGAGAACGAAGCCGGAGAATGTCGTAGTTACTTATCGCACCACAACTAATCCGATCGACGCCCGCGCAAAGATTGACGGCGACGCTGTGGCCGTTGAGTTGGTGCCCAACGGTTTCAAATTAAAACCGTGAAGAACTTCGCCTGGTGCAGGCCTGCCATGAAACATCAGCCGCTTCGTTTGATTATGCTCAACGTGGCCGTGGTGTTTTTGATCCTTTGTCTCGGCCATCAATCCGTTCAGGCAACGGACACCTGGAACGTCGTACGCTCAAAGAACTTCACGCTGGTTGGAAACGACAGTGAGAACCACATTCGCAAGGTCGCCAAACGGCTGGAGCAGTTTCGCACTGTCTTCGTCTCGTCATTCCCCGACTCGTCGTTGAACTCCGCGGTGCCCACGACAGTCATCGTTTTTAAGAACGACAATTCGTTCAAGCCGTACAAGTTCAAACAGCACGAGGTCGGTTACTTTCAAGCCGGCGAAGACGTTAACTACATCGCTTTGAGCACCGAGAGCGCCTCGGATGCGCAGCCCTTTCGCATAATCTTCCATGAATACGTGCACCTGCTGGTGAACAACATGATGGGTCCGACGGCGCCGCTCTGGTTCAACGAAGGCTTGGCCGAGTTCTACAGTACGTTCGACATCATGCCCGACGATCGGAGTGTCCTGCTCGGCAATTTGATTCCGCAACATGTTACCAACCTGCGAGGACGTGAGTTGCTGCCGTTGCGGACGCTGTTCGCGGTTGACTACAGCTCGCCTTACTACAACGAGAGCAACAAGATGAACGTCTTCTACGCCGAATCGTGGATGTTCATGCATTACCTGCTGCAGGCCGACGGCCAGAAGCACCGGCCGCAACTCACAAAGTTCGTCAATTTACTGCGGGCCGGCACGAAGGTCGACACCGCGTTTCAGCAGGCGTTCCAGAGTAGCGTCGAGTCGGTCGAGCCAGATTTCAAAACCTATATTCAGGGTGCGAAATTCACCGGCGCCAGTTTTACGTTCGAGCAGCGGCTTGATTACAACGCCGGGATGCAGACGGCGCCGCTAGCCGAAGCTGATGCGCATGCGTATCTCGGCGATCTGCTGTTGCACACACATCGTTTGCAGGAAGCGGAAAGAGAACTACAGCAGGCCGTCGCGCTCGACGAAGATTCGTTACTGGCCAACACGGCACTCGGCATGATGCGCATCCGGCAGGGACAAATGAACGACGCGCGGCCGCATCTGGCAAAGGCACTGAAGGGCAATGGGGAGAATTACCTTTTGCATTACTACTACGCCTATGCCCTGAGCGACCTGAACATGAACGAACACCGCGTCGTTTCCAATTATCCGGAAGATGTGGCTGAGACGATGCGTCGCGAACTGAACAAAGCCATCGCGCTGAAGCCGGACTATGCGGAGAGCTATTGGCTGCTTGGTTTTGTGAACCTGGTGCGCAACGAACAGATCGATGAGAGCATCGATCTGCTCAAGAAAGGTCTCGCGGTCACCTCGACCAATCACCGCATTCTGTTCATGCTGGCCCAACTTTACATGCGGAAGGACAGATTCGCGGAAGCCCGCGAACTGCTCTTGCCCATCGCCCAAAGCAGTTCCGACGCCGACCTGCGCGAACAGGCCATCACGCTTTCAGCGGCCATCGAACGCGGCGAGGAAGAACGCACAAAAATTCAGGAAGAGTTGAAGAAATACGCTCCGGTTGGCATATCAGATCAGCGAACCGCTTCGCCCATGACGCTGAACGCAGGGCCAACCCAGGACCAATTGAATGCAGCGCTGGCGGACGCGCTGCGGACGCCGCGGCCTGACGAAAAACGCGTGCAGGGATTACTGACCTCGATCGATTGCAGCGCGAAAGGCCTGACCTTCCAGGTGCGCGCCGGAGATCAACTCTTGAAATTCCATCGAGACAATTTCGAGCACATGGTCATTACCGCATTCACCACCGGCATCGGCCGTGAAATCGATTGCGGTCCGCGCAAACCTGAGAATTGGATCGTGCTGACTTACACGACGCCCAGGGCAGGCATGAAATCTGACGGAGAGGTCGCGGCCATTGAATTCGTGCCGCAGACTTTTGTGTTGAAGCAGTAACTACTGACTCTCAATCGGCGCGTCTGATTCTCGCCAGGCCTTCCACCCGCCGGCCATCGAGAAGACATTTGTGTAACCCATCGTCTGTAACACATCGCCGGCCAGGGCCGAACGATAGCCGCCGCCGCAATAGAGAATCAGTTCAGTCGATTTGTCCGGGACCGTGGTCTCGACGTCGCGTTCGATTATTCCCTTGCCGAGATGAATCGCGCCGGCCGCATGCGCCGCGTCCCATTCCTTGTCTTCACGCACATCGATCAGTTTCGCATCCGGATTCTGTTTCAAACGATCCCGCGTTTCCGCGACCGTGACTTCCTTGACTCGCGTTTTCGCGTCGTTGACTAACTTGAGAAAGCCCTCTGTGTGTACCATTTATTTTTGCTCCAGAATTAGCGCGAGTAATCTAACACTGCCGCAACTAAAGCTGCCACAGTCTCGCAACGCCGCGCAGGCGCGAGCGCTACCGTTTTTCGGAAGACTGGAGCGCAACCGTCTCGGTTGCCCCTCATTTAGAAGATGCAAGCGAGGACGCTTGCGCTCCCGTCAAAGTCGTTCGGGTAATGAGACCGACTATGCCACAAGGCTTTGCCCAAAAAGTCTAGTCTTGCCAAGTCCGCGCAGCGGACGAGTGAAAGTAGCCCAGCACTTCAGTGCTGGGAACCGGAGGGCAACGTCCCCCAGTCCGCGAACGACTGATAAATCCTCCGCAGGCCACGCAGTGCGGATCAGCCGTCCGTTTCACGGACTGTCGCTTGTGATCGTGCTGATCCCCACCGATAAATCGGTGGGCTATTGTCAGTCGTCGGCTTCGCCGACTTTTTGGGCAAAGCCATGCCACAATCGTTTTTTCCACCTAAATTGGCCGAATCCGGCGCCACAGCTTATAATGCAAACTTTCCAAGTCATTATGATTTTTCGGGCGTGGTGGCCGAGGATGACTCATCACTCTTTACCCATCACCCATCACTTGCGTTGAGAGGACTCTTTCCAAATTGGCTAACGAACAATTCGATGTAACGGTAATCGGCAGCGGGCCGGGCGGGTATGTGGCCGCCATTCGTGCCGGACAGTTGGGTTTGAAGGTCGCGATTGTCGAGAAAGACAAGCGGCTGGGCGGCACCTGCACCTTGCGTGGCTGCATTCCCACCAAGCAACTTTTAATGTCCGCGCATGTTTACGAACAGATGCAGCACGCCGCGGATTTCGGCGTCCAGGCGAGCGGCATTCAACTCGCTTTCGCCGATGTGCAAAAGCGCAAAGACAAAGTCGTCATGAAGAACTCGAAAGGCATCGAGTACTTGATGAAGAAGAATAAGTGCACCGTGTTCAAAGGCGCGGGCAAACTAACGCTGCCAGGCAAAGTCGAAGTCACTGCCGAAGACGGATCGAAGCAGACCATTCAAACCAAGAACATCATCATCGCGACCGGTTCAGTCGTGCGACCGATTCCCGGATTTGAAACTGACGGCAAGCACGTCGTCAACAGCGATCACATTCTGGAACTGACCGACATTCCCAAATCTCTGATCGTCATGGGCGCGGGCGCGGTCGGCGTTGAGTTCGCATCGGTCTATTCGCGCTTCGGCGCGGAGACGACCATCGTCGAACTGTTGCCGCGACTGGTCCCGCTCGAAGACGAAGAAGTCTCGGCCGAACTCGCCAAGTCGTTTCGCAAACGCGGCATCAAATCCCAGCTCGACACCAAGCTGGAAAAATTAGAAAAGACGGACACGGGCGTCGTCGTCACCGGCAAGACTTCAAAAGGTGAAGATGTGCGTTTGGAAGCTGAGATGTTGCTCGTCGCGGTCGGCCGCATGCCGTTCACCGAAGGACTCGGACTCGAGAAGACAAAGATCAAAGTCGAGAAGGGATTCATCAAAGTCGACGAATTTCAGCAGACTGCGGAAAAGGGTGTCTATGCCATTGGCGACGTCGTGCCGACGCCGCTGCTCGCGCACCTGGCTTCGAAGGAAGGTATCGTCGCCGTCGAGCACCTCGCCGGAAAAAATCCGCGGCCGATCAATTTGCGCCTCGTGCCCAATTGCACCTACTGCGATCCTGAAGTCGCTTCAGTTGGCTTGACCGAAGCGAAAGCGAAGGAAGCCGGTTACGACGTCAAAGTCGGCAAGTTTCCGTTTTCGGCTTCGGGCAAAGCGCGCATCATCGGCGAAGAAGAAGGCTTCGTGAAGGTCATCAGCGAGAAGAAATACGATGAAGTGCTGGGCGTGCACATCATCGGTCCGCACGCCACCGAATTAATCGCCGAGGCTTGCGTCGCGATGCAACTGGAAACGACCGCCGAAGAGTTGGGCAACACCATGCACGCGCATCCGACGGTTTCCGAGGCCGTGATGGAAGCCGCCGAGGGCGTCCACGACAAGACGATTCACATTTGAGACAACGATCCGTTTAGACGGCGGACTTGTCCGCCGCCCTTGCCGCACAAGTGCGGCGTCTAAACGATCCGAGATTTAGCGACACGATTCCGAGATTTAAAGGAC
>DATANL010000273.1:0-2544 GCA_036266295.1 Pyrinomonadaceae bacterium
GGAAACGAAGTTCCTGGCTTACCCCAAAAACTTTCTGGTCTTCGTAGCGATCTCCCATCTGTTGTTGGCAGTGGTGTATTTCACAATCGGAACACTGACACGCAATGCCAAGATCGTCTATGGGCTGGGAATTGCTTTTTATCCCATTTACATCGGCTACCAGAAAGTTTTATTGAGCAGCCTGCCATGGCGATTAAAACTCGCCCTTGATCCGCTGGTCATGAACCGCGCGCTGGTCCCCAACAGCATTCGCAGCAACGATCCCGCGTGGCTAAATCAACTCGTCGTAGTTTACGACACAGACCTGATCGTCAATCGCGTGGTGATGATCTTATTGACAGCGGGTTGTCTGACGATTCTGTATAAGCTCTTCTCACCCACGGAACGCTCTTCCAGGAAAAAAGAGCTTACCGTCATTAATCTTTCGAGCGCCGCCGAAGGTGTCTATTACCAGCACAGCTCGCCGCTAGAACCTGTCGCCGAATTCGAGCGGCCCGACTACCGTAACTCCGTCCGCGTTCCTGAAGTCACCAGCGTGAACCAGGGGATCGCTGCCCATCTGAATAAACTTGTCGCCGCCATCGGCGTGGAATTTCGCCTGCTTCGTGCCGAACGAAGCCTGGTCGTGGTAATGCCGTTGGCCATCTTCCTCTGCCTCCTGGAGGTGGCCTTCTATGACATCCATCCGGACGTCTCACTTTCCGCGGCGTACGCCGCCAACACCGCAGCGTCGTTATTGATCTTCCTGATTGGAATGGCGGTCTTCTACACCGGAGAGGCAATGCATCGCGACCGCGAGGTCCGCATCGAATCGTTTTTATGGACGACGCCTATTCCCAACAGCGTTTTGATCCTCTCTAAGTTTCTTTCAACTCTACTAATGCTCTGTTTGTTGATTGCCGGTGTCGTAGTTGCCGCAGTCGCGATCCAACTTATCAGACGCCACACGCCGATCGATTTGGTCGCGTACCTGAAAGTCTACGGGCTGATTCTTTTGCCGAGCGCATTCATCCTGACAGCCATCTCAGTCGCCGGAAATGTCTTGTTGCGAAACAAGTATGCGTTCTACGTAGTCAGCATCGGCACGGCGGCGGGTCTCTTCTATTTGTACAGCAATGGCTACAATCATTGGCTGTACAACCCGATGATGTATCGGCTTTGGACCTATGCAGACTTAACCGGGGCAGCGCGGACGATCCTGCTTTACCGGGTATGTTGGCTGCTGATCGCAATAATCTGTCTCGCGCTGGCGCACCTGTTTTTTGAGCGTCGATCACGCGGGAAAGCGAACTTGCCTTTACCCTTCGCGCTCAGATAAATTAACCGGCAATCCGCCGAACCAATCCTGCTTTTTCATTCGCAGTGAAACCGAGGGATGTCTCGCGGGAACTCGATCTCTGAAAGGAATCATCTTTCTTTATGAAAGCCTACGATACCGAACACATTCGCAACCTTGCGGTCATTGGACACGGCGACGCAGGGAAGACGCAGCTGATTAGCTCGCTTCTCTACGTCGCAGGCGCCACGCCCCGCTGGGGCAAGGTCGACGAAGGTACGACGACGACCGACCACGACGAAGATTCAATCGCTCGCAAGATTACGCTCAACACCGCGCTCGCCCACCTGGAACACAAAGAAACGAAAGTCAATCTGATCGACACGCCGGGTTACGCCGCGTTCGTTTCGCACGCGCGCCCCGCGGCCCGTGTCGCCGACTGCGGGATCGTCGTGGTCGACGGTGTCAAAGGCGTCGAAGTGCAGACAGAAAAAGTTTGGAATTATGCGAATGAGTTCATGCTTCCGCGCATGATGGTGGTGACCAAATTAGACAAAGAGCATGCAGACATCGGTATCGCGCTCGACAGCGCACACAATGTTTTCAAGCGAGCGATCGTTCCCTTCACTCTGCCGATCGGCAAAGAACACAACTTCAAAGGCATCGTCGACGTCGTGCACATGAAAGCCTATGAGTTCGATGATCACGGCAAAGCAAAAGAGATTGATATCCCAACGGAAGGCCGCGACGTCGTCGATAAGACCCGCGAACGAATCATCGAGTTAGTCGCCGAATCAGACGACGCGCTGATGGAGAAGTACTTCGAGCAAGGCACGCTGGATGACTCAGACGTGCTGCCGAACATCACGAACGCTATTGCGCAGAGCAAACTCTGCCCGGTTTATGCGGTGTCAACCACGAACCTCGTCGGTTTGCAGATTCTGCTCGATCACATTGTCGAGTTCGCGCCCGACCCGGCGCATCACGAAGTCGAACGCGGTAAGAACGACAAGGGCGAGGAAGAAACGCGAAAGTATTCAAACAGCGAATCGTTCTCGGCCTATTGCTTCCGCACGATTGCCGATCCATTTGCCGGCCGCATCAACGTCTTCAAAGTTATCAGCGGCAAGGTCGGCACTGACGCTACGGTTTATAACTCGACGCGCAACACTGCCGAACGGCTCGGGGCGCTGCACACAATTCAGGGTAAGCAGCTCGACAAAGTTCCCGAGGCCAACGCGGGTGACATCATCGCGTGTGTGAAATTG
>DATANL010000274.1:0-6524 GCA_036266295.1 Pyrinomonadaceae bacterium
ACAAAATCTTCGGCCGCGAGATTCACTTCATAGACCTGTCCATCGGCGAGTCGCAGATCGATTTGCTCACAAAAGCCGGCGACGCCGGGAGCGAGATCACCGTGCGTCCAAACGAAGTCGCCCGCCTGATTGACGTCGACGTACAGTTCTCTCAATCCGTCTGGCCCACCAATTACACGATGAACCGGAAACGCGTCGACCAATTCATTTGAAAAAATGATCCCCACGAACGGTGAGGTCACCTGGGCAATAGATCGAAACTCAACGCGATCCGAGAAGCTAGTCACCTTTTGTGCGACAGCGCGTCGGGCCTCGTCGCCAATCTCATCAATTAACAATCGCGTAGCCTGGAAGACGTCGGGGAAACTCGTTCGCAGCGTGGCAAGGACGGCGTGGGCAAAGTGGCCGCGCCCCGCGCCGATTTCGAAGATGGTCCAACTCGTGGGCCGGCCGAGATCGAGATAGCACTTCGCGAAATAGTTTGCGAAGGTTGCGCCGAAAAGCGGACTCGTTTCAGGCGCGGTGCGATAGTCTCCCGTTCGCCCCTGTCGCACGCGATCCGGACGCCGATAGTAACCCTCATGCTCGTCGTACAGCGCCGCCTGCATCCAGTCATGAAACGTGATTGGGCCTGCTTGCTTAATGCGATCGCGCAATCGATCCGCTAACGGCTGCGCGCGCGAATCAAGGCTCTGTGACATTTATTGTTTGAATAGGACGGGAACTCAATCTTGCTTGGCTTCACGATCGAGCAACCTGGTCGTGCTGTCAGTGACGCTGCCCGGCGGCTGGATTTCGGCCGTGTCGGGACGACGCCACTGGCTGGCCGGATTGACCGCCGGAGGCGGCAGCGCGGAAACGCGCGCGGATGGAATTGCCGGCGGCGGGAAGCTGGTCTGGCTGAACTGCGGATATTTGGGTGCGCCCTGTTCGAAGATTGCCGCGAAGAGCATCCGCAGCGGGCCACCTACAAAACAAATGATGGCCGAGACGGCGGCAAAGAAACCAAAAACATTGTCCAACCGTTGCGGAGCGAAGCTCGCCATAATCGCCAGGATCGGGACAATGATTATTCCAAACAAAAACAGAATGGAACCCTGCATCACCCCTTTGGCTCGCGGCGATCGTTCCTTCTCACCCTCCGGTGGCAGGACCGGCAACATGCCGCCGTGGGCCAACACGTGCAGAGTGCCTTCCATGGGCAGCCCGCAACGCGAGCAAAAGCGCATCGAGTCAGTTGCTTGTTGTTGGCCGCATCTTGGGCAGTGCATACGAGAAGCCTCAGGACTTAGGATCGAAGCGAATTATGAACGAAGATTGTCCGTATGAGAAGAAGCTAAACTCGCGCCTGGTTCTTTAAATAATCTTTCGCCTGCAACTGATGATACGCAGCCCGGACCAGCGCGTCGAGTAACAGGGACATGAGCTGCGTCGCTCCGCTCGGCGACATCACAATTTTCAGCAGATCCGCGTCAGCTTTAATTAACTCAAACGCTCGCGCGCGCGCGTCGCGGACCTCGTCGACGTACGCAACCAACTTGTCTTTCGTTCGCAAAGTCTCAGGCAGCGTCCATTCGAACGGATCATCCCAAAGATTTGCCGTGATTCCCCCCGAGACCTGTTCGACAATACGTGCGCTGCGCAGAATTTGTTCGGCCGCGGGCGATAACTGCTGTTGCGTTTCTGAATAAAGAGTGGACGGGTCGAGTTGCTCGATCAGCGCGCGCCAATCGGCCTCCAGCCGCTTGAATTCATGATCGAACCAGTTGCTGAACGGATGCATAGTGGCACAGACTTTAGTCTGTGATTGCGCTGACTGGACGGCGTGCAGAACCCATCACAGACTGAAGTCTGCGCTACTTATCCCGCTAGTTTCTTTTTGACTGTCTCGCTGACCAGTTTGCCGTCCGCATTCTTGCCGGCGAGTTTAGCGATCGCAGCTTTCATCACCGCGCCCATCTCTTTCATCGAGGTAGCGCCGGTTTCGGCAACTGCGGCGCTGACTGCTTGCTCGATCTCAGCTTCGGACGCGGCCTGCGGAAGATATTCTTCGATGACGGCGATCTCGGCCATTTCCTTGTCGACCAGTTCTTGTCTTCCAGCCTTCTGATACTGCTCAACCGAGTCGCGCCGCTGCTTCACTTGTGAACGGAGCAACTTCGCCACATCTTCGTCAGTCAGTTCGCCGCCGCCCTCTTTTTCGCGATGCATGATCGCGGCCTTGACCATGCGTAGCGTCGAGGTGCGCGCGGCATCCTTCGCCTTCATCGCAGCAGTCATGTCGGAAATTATTTTGTCTTTGAGTGTCATAAGTTGTTAGGACGCCAGTCTCATGTCGCCATTCGCTCGCGCCAGGTAGTCGCGCAGGTACTTCCCGGTATAAGACTCCTTCGATTGCATGATCTCTTCCGGCGTGCCGGTAGCGACCACGTGACCGCCGGCTTCGCCGCCCTCGGGACCAAGGTCAATGACGTAATCCGCCGTCTTGATGACATCGAGATTGTGCTCGATGACCAACAGCGATCCGCCCGCGTCGATTAATGCACGAAACGCCGCCAGCAACTTGTTGATATCGTCGAAGTGCAGTCCCGTCGTCGGTTCGTCAAAAATGTAAAGCGTCTTCGCGCCCGCGCGTTTCGACAAATGTGCGGCCAGCTTCACGCGCTGGGCTTCGCCGCCCGACAACGTCGTGGCCGATTGGCCCAGACGCAAATATCCCAGGCCAACGTCATCAAGCAGTCGCAGCCGGTTCGTAATCTTGTTCACCTCGCGAAAGAACGTGATCGCTTCGCGCACGGTCATGTTCAGCACGTCGTGAATATTTTTTCCGCGGTAGCGGACATCGAGAATCTGCTGCTTGAAACGCGTGCCCTTGCATTCTTCGCAGACCAGTTCGACGTCGGCGAGGAACTGCATTTCGACCGTGACCGTCCCGTCGCCCTGGCACACTTCGCAGCGTCCGCCCGGCACGTTGAATGAAAAGTGCGATGGATCAAGGCCATGCGCCTTCGCCTCGCGAGTATTTGCAAACGCTTCGCGAATCGCGTCGTAAACCTTGATGTAAGTCACGGGATTCGAACGCGGCGTCCGGCCAATTGGCGATTGATCGACGAGAATCACTTCATCGACGTGTTGCGTGCCTTCGATCTTCTGAAACGCGCCGACGTGACCTTGCCATTCGCCCGATTCCTTTTTCAATCCCGCGTAAATGCAATCATGAATCAAAGTCGATTTGCCCGAGCCGCTCACGCCGGTGACGCAGACGAGCATGTTAAGCGGAACGTCAACATTGATCGCTTTAAGATTGTGTTCGCTCGCGCCGCGAACTTTCAGTTGCTTTAAGTGGAGCGAGCGGCGGTGCTTCGGCTCTTTGATTTCCGCTTCGCCGCGCAGGTAGCGGCCGGTGAGCGATTGCGAGGCGCGATACAAACCTGAAAAGTCGCCTTCATAAATCAGACGGCCACCAAGCTCGCCCGCGGATGGGCCGATATCGAGAATGTGATCGGCGGAACGCATCATCTCGGCGTCGTGCTCGACGACCAAAACCGTGTTGCCGATATCGCGGAGGTTTTGCAGCAGACGAATCAGCCGATCGTTGTCGCGCGGATGCAAACCGATCGATGGTTCGTCCAGCACATACAACGCGCCCACCAGAGACGATCCGAGATTGGTCGCCAACTGAATTCGCTGGGCCTCGCCGCCTGACAGCGTCGACGCCAGACGATCGAGCGTCAGGTAATCCAAGCCAACTTCGACCAGAAATTTCAGCCGCCGGCGAATTTCAAAGAGCACGCGATCGGCGATTGCCGCTTGTTCAGGCATTAATTCGAGCGCGTCGAAAAACGCCGCGGCGTCCTTTATCGAGAGCGCCGAAACTTCGGGCAACGTACGGCCGCCGACGCGCACGTCGCGAGCCTCCTGCCGCAGACGGCTGCCATCGCAATCGGGACAACGCGTGTAGCCGCGATACTTCGACAGAAATACGCGCACGTGCAGCTTATATTTTTTTGTGTCGAGCCAATCGAAGAAGCCGCGCACGCCGCCCCAACCGTTCTTCCCGTTGATGACCGCGCGCTGTTGCGGCCGGGTCAGTTGATTGAACGCCACGTTCATCGGGATGCGTTCGGATTTACAGAATTTCTTCAATTCGGCCTGCGCCCAATCGTATTGCGGCTTGGTCCATGGTTCGATCGCGCCTTCGCTCAAACTAAGTCCCGGATTTGGAATCACCAGATCGAGATCGAGCCCGATCGTATTCCCGAAACCCTGGCAGGTCGGGCAAGCGCCGAATGGATTGTTGAAACTGAAGAGTCGCGGCTCCGGCGTCGCGTAAACCGTGCCGTCGTATTTGCATTCGAAGCCTTCGGAGAATTTTAAGGTGCGTGATCGTCCTTCGCCCTCTCCCTCTGGGAGAGGGTTGGGTGAGGGTCTTAGCTCGCTAGAACCCTCACCCCCTGCCCCTCTCCCAGCGGGAGAGGGGAGACTCACCTCGATCACGGCCTGCCCATGACCTTCGCGGAAACACGTCTCTAAAGAATCAACCAGCCGTTGCCGCACATCTGCGCGTGACACCAATCGATCGACCAGGACGTAGACGCTTTCAAAATCGTCGCGTTCGTAATCATCCGGCGACGTCAAATCGATTTGCTTTCCCTCGAACAGCAGACGCGTGAAGCCGCGTTGCATCAGGCTCATGAGGTGCGCGGTGATGGTTTGACGCGGCGACGCGGAGGCGCGCCGACGCAGAGACTTACTGCCTCGCTGCTTTTCAGCGTCGCGGTTTTTCCGGGTCTTTTCCGATGAGCCCTTTTCCGATGAGCCATTGCCCGGCGATTCATTCAATCCGGCCCGGGCCGGAAATACGACATAGAAGCGCGTCCCTTCCGGCAGTTCATTCAGGACTTCATCGGCGGCGGATTCGGGTGAGTCGCGATGAACTTCGCGCCCACACACTCGGCAGATCGTCGTGCCGGTGCGCGCATACAACAGGCGCAGGTAATCGTAAACCTCGGTTTGCGTGGAAACAGTCGAGCGCGGATTTCGCGTCGAATTCTTTTGGCGAATGGCGATCGCCGGCGCGATGCCGCGGACTTCATCGACGTCGGGCTTGTCCATCCGCTCGAGGAACTGGCGCGCATACGCCGACAGCGACTCGACGTAGCGCCGCTGACCTTCGGCGTAAACCGTATCGAACGCCAGCGAAGACTTGCCGGAACCGCTGACGCCCGTCACCACGGTTAATTGATTAATCGGGATTGAGAACGAGATATTCTTGAGGTTGTTGACGCGAGCGCCCCGTACTTCGATAGCTTCCTGGGTCATTGCTGATTCTCGGCGATCGTGTCAGAAGCCCGAGCGTAAGCAGAGGGCTCGTCACTCTTAGCGCTTCCGACACCACACAGATGCAAATCTGTGAGTAATCGCAAACCATACATCTTACGCGAAAGCTGCAGCCAGCGCGAGTCTGTACGACGGTGAAATTTGCTGGCAACAGGCGGCACGCTTTTGCTCATCTGAGAACATTGTTAAGCCAATTTCTGCTGATATAATCGCTCTATTCAGAAAGCCTCTTGCCTCGCGGAAGGAACTCGATGATGAAGTCTATTGCTAATAATTTTATGAAATTTGCGCTGGGTGCGGGCCTCCTTTTCGGCCTCGCGCAGGTGGCGTTGGCGCAACCGACCACCGCCGATGCCAAGGGTCCGACGATGTCCGGCTCGGCCAATCTGAGTCAGGCGCAAATCGACGAAATCGTCCACAAGTTCACGGCCAAGGAAACCCAGTTCCGCCAGGCCCTGAACGAATATGCCTTCAAACGCGACGCGCTGATCCAGGAACTCGGGATGGGCGGACAGGTCATCGGCGAATATCACCGCGTGTCTGATTTCACCTTCGACAACAAGGGCAATCGGTACGAGAAAATCAATTACTTTCCCATGCCCAGTCTGCAGGCCGCGCAGATGACCAATGAAGATCTCGAGGACCTTGGCGGTATCAATCCGTTTGCGCTCGAAGGTTCAAAGGCCGCGAGCTACAATTTTAAGTACGCCGGTAAAGAGAGGATCGATGAACTCGATCTTTACGTGTTCGATGTCTCGCCCAAGGTTATGCCCAGCCCGAAATCGAAGGAGCGAGTTTTTGTCGGACGCATCTGGGTCGACGATCACGATCTGCAAATCGTGAAGGCCAAGGGAAAAGCCGGCCCGGAAACAAAAAACAACAAATTTCCGATCGTCGAAACCTACCGCGAACAGATCGACGGCAAGTACTGGTTTCCGACTTTCGCGTATGCGGACGACGACCTCGTTTTCGATAACGGCGTCGACCTCCGCCTGCGCATGCGGGTGAAGTACACCGACTTTGTCGTCGGCCGCGGCCGCGTCACGATCAGGGAAGTTGGCGACGCGCCCGAAACCACCGGGAAACCAGAGACCCCCACATCGCCGCAGACGCAGGCGCCAAAATCAGACAAACCATCAACTTCGCCGGCGTCTCAACCGCAAGCTACCAGCGACACCTCCACT
>DATANL010000275.1:0-9025 GCA_036266295.1 Pyrinomonadaceae bacterium
CTGTGATGATGTCGCAACCCAAGGGTCGAAGACTAATCACAGACTGAAGTCTGTGCTACTTACAATGCGCTTGACACGCCTTTGCATTAACAGTCAAGCTAAATCAATTCCGTTAAAGAGAACCAAATGTCATCTATCAAACAACCAGTCATCATCAGCGCCGTGCGCACGCCGGTGGGGAAGTTTCTCGGCGCCTTAAAAAATTTCAAAGCGACGGACCTCGGCGCGATCGTTGTGCGCGAAGCTGTGCAGCGCGCCGGCGTGAAGCCTGAAGAGGTCGACGAAGTGATCATGGGTTGCGTGATTCAGGCCGGCCTGGGCCAGAACCCGGCCCGCCAGGCCGCGCTGCACGGCGGGCTGCCGAACACTGTTTCCGCCGTCACGGTGAACAAGGTCTGCGGCTCGGGACTGAAGGCGATCATGATGGCTGCGCAAGGCGTCGCGCTCGGCGACACTGAAATCGTCGTTGCCGGCGGCATGGAATCAATGTCGAATGCGCCTTATCTCGTGCCCAAGGCGCGGGAAGGCTATCGACTGGGTCATGGCAAGATGCTCGACGCGATCATTCAGGATGGATTGTGGTGTGCCTTCGATGATCAGCACATGGGTTGCACCGGCGAAGTGGTGAGCGAGCGTTTTCATGTTTCGCGCGCTGAGCAGGATGAATATGCGACGAGCTCGCATCGCAAAGCGAGCGCGGCGATCAAAGCCGGCAGATTCAAAGATGAAATCGTTCCGGTTGAGATTCCGCAAAAAAAAGGCGCGGCGCTCGTCTTTGATACTGACGAACCGGTGCGCGAAGACACCTCGGTCGAGGGCCTCGGCAAACTGAAGCCGGCATTCAAAGAAGGCGGCACGGTCACTGCGGGAAACGCGCCGGGCGTGAACGATGGAGCATCTGCAGTGGTGGTTACCTCCGCAGAGCGTGCGCAGGCTTTGGGCGCAGAACCGTTGGCGCGCATCGTTGGTCAGGCGACTTCGGGAACTGAGCCCCAGTTAGTGATGATGGCGCCGGTCGAGGCGATCAAGAAGCTACTGAAGAAGACGGGTTGGTCATTGAATGAGGTTGATTTGATCGAACTCAACGAAGCTTTTGCGGTCCAGGCGGTAGCCATCACTCGTGAATTGGATCTGGATCCTGACAAAGTAAACGTGAATGGCGGCGCCGTTGCGCTGGGTCACGCGATCGGCCAATCAGGTTCGCGCATCCTCACGACTATGCTGTACGAGTTGAAGCGCCGCGATGCGCACCGCGGTATTGCCGCGCTTTGCCTCGGCGGCGGTAATGCGGTGGCGATGGCGGTTGAGCGTTAGGACGTGATTGGTGATTAGGAATAAGCGCCACGCACAAGCGATTCGGGCAGCGACGCTGCTGTTCTTTGCGTTAGGTGGCCGGGCGGTTTTCGCACAGCGGAAGTTGGAGCTGTTTTCAAAGGTCGAAGCGGCATTCAAACAACGCGAGCCGGCGTGGAAGGTTGAAAAGATAAATCAACAGCTTCCTTACCATGAGTCAATCACTTTTCGAAATGGCAATCGCCAGGCAAGCGTCGACCTTGCGAATTGGGGTTCGCCCGAACACGCTCACGAGACTTTTGGCGGTCTGGTCATTGCCTTTGACAACGTTCAGGGTAAGCACGGCGTGAAGACGACGCTGACGAACTTAGGCGATGAGAACCACATGTGGACCAATCTCGGGAACTACACCTGGCCGACGATATACATGCGAAAGGGCAGTGTGGTCGTCATGGTGTTCGCGCCTTCGGTTCCGATTGCCAAACGATTCGCGCAACACGTGCTGGAGCAGATTGACAATCAACCATGACTGCGGAAGAGCATAACAAGACGCTCAGCACGCTCTATTTTGTTTACGGAGCGATTCATGGATTGACGTTGCTGGCTCTTCTGGGACTGGTGCTCATCTTTAAGTTTGGTTCCGTCGCCGGTGAATTGCTTTCCGCGTCGGTAATGATGATTGGAACGATCGTGTTCGTGCTGCTGATGCTGTTGGTCGGTATCCTGCCTTTCATCGCGGCGATCGGATTCAAACAAAGGCGAGCGTGGGTGAAACCGCTCGCCATCGGCCTGGCTGTTGTTTCGCTCGTCAATCTGCCGATTGGAACTGCGCTGGGAATTTACACGATTAAGTTTTTTCGCAGCGCCGGGGTGGAATTGTATGGCGGCCAGGCAATCGCTACGGACGCAAATGAATTGGAAAACGCGCTCAACCGCGCGAAGCCTTTGATGAACGTCGGCGAGCGAGCCAAATAGATATTTGCCATTCGGTAGGTTTGCATTCGGTTAGATTGTATTTCATTTCGATCGTATTCGTTTAGACGGAGGACTTGTCCTCCATCTGTTGGCGAGGACAAGTCCTCGCGCTAAACGGATCTTATTGGTTGGCGAGGGGAACTCTTCGCTGTAAACGGATCTTTTTATGAGCGAGATTTTTGGAGTGATAGGCGCGGGAACGATGGGCCACGGGATTGCCCAGGTGGCGGCGCGCGCGGGTTTTCACGTGGTAATGCGTGACATCGCTGACGATTTTCTGGCCCGCGGTCTGAAAGCGATCGATAAGAGTTTGCAGCGCGACGTCGATAAAGAGCGGCTCAACGCGGATGAGAAACAGGCGATTACGAATCGGATAAAGGCGACGACGGATCTGGCCGAGTTGCGCGAAGCATTCATCGTCGTTGAAGCCGTGACGGAAGCTTTGGAAGTTAAGACAGAACTTTTCAAAGCACTCGACGGGGCTGTCAATGGTGACGCGATTCTGGCGTCGAATACTTCGTCGATATCGATAACCAAGCTGGGCGCCGTCACCAAGCGGCCTGAGAAAATCATCGGCATGCATTTCATGAATCCGGTCCCGGTGATGAAGCTGGTCGAAATCATTCGCGGCGCAGCGACGTCTGACAAGACTTATGAACGGGTGCACACGCTGACTGAAAAACTTGGCAAGGTGCCGCTCGAGTGCAATGATTCGCCCGGATTCATTTCGAACCGTGTTTTGATGCCGATGATCAACGAGGCCATCTTTGCTTTGTATGAAGGTGTCGCCTCGCGCGAAAGCATCGACGGAATTATGAAACTCGGGATGAATCATCCGATGGGGCCTTTGACGCTGGCCGACTTCATCGGGCTGGATGTTTGCCTTGCGATCATGAACGTGCTACATGATGGTTTCGGCGATTCAAAATATCGGCCTTGTCCGTTGCTTAAGCGATACGTCGACGCCGGATGGTTGGGGCGAAAGAGCGGACGGGGGTTTTATGAATACTGAGAGGTTAGAGGTTAGAGGCTAGAGGTTAGAGGTTAGATTTTAGAGCTTAGGTCTTACAGCTTAGATTTAGAGGGTTTGGTTTTGAGTTTAGAGGTTGGAGCGAGGAAGTCGACTAATCTCTAATCTCTAATCTCTAATCTCTAATCTCTCGCAACGATGCAACGCGCAATTTCACATTACGGGCAAGAGGCTAGAGGTCAGAGGCTAGAGGCCAGAAGTCTAAGGCAGGCGGCAGCTGGCTGCCAGTAATCGAAGGTGATGATTAAAGACTGAGATGAGAGATCGTAATAAGAGGTATTGTTCCAATGTGCTGCACTGTCTAACCTCTAATCTCTGACCTCTAACCTCTTCTTAAAATGCAACGCGCAATTTCACATTACTGCCAGAAGTGCCGAGCGGCGAACCCGTTGGGGCAGGAGTTTTGTTTGCGTTGCGGCACCCGCCTGATGCTGGTAGTGCAGCCGCCGTCGGTGCGCGTCGACGTGCCTTCAACCACGCCGCATGAAGAGCATCTGCTGGAACGCATGACGATGCTCGAGAATACTCTGGCGCGTCTGGCTGAGCGGCTCGAACATGCCTTGAAGCTTTTGCTGCGGCATTCTGAGACGACTTACAGCAATCACGCTCTGGTCAAAAGTCTGATTGAGATGCTAAATGAATGCGGCGTCGTCGATAACAATAAGTTGGAATCGATGTGGCGTGATGAATGTGAGAAGTTGAAAGAAGCAGGCCAGGCGCGCGCCAAAAAGCCACGCAAGGCCAAGCGAAAAGCGACCACCAGCGGTTAAGTTCACGGCTTTTTTGACTGCCGCCGTTTTGAAAGCGCCGAACCACCCGCTATAATCAACGACTTTGCGCGAGCCCCCTGATGCGGACTGTACGTCGGCCAGGGGGTTTCGATATGCGGATAGAGCTTGAAAACCTGGAAAAGGCCGGCGGCAAGTTCTCGCGAGAGTACCAAACCGACGAACTGACTTTTGACGAGCAGGACCTGCGCCTGGTCGAGCCCGTGCGGGTCTCCGGCCGCGTCCGGCGCCGAAACGAAGAGTTTGAGTTGCGAGGCAAATTGGCCACAAAGGTGGCCGTTCCTTGCGGACGCTGTTTGAAATCTGTCGAGTTTCCCGTCGAGGTGGACTTCACCGAACGGTTCACTCCGGCAGTGGCGTGGAAGAACGAAGAGCATCACGAATTGCAGGCGGAGGATTTGAATCTGGCGGTATTCGACGGTGACGCCATCGAACTCGACGACCTGGTGAAAGAAGAAATTGTGCTGGCGATGCCCGGACACATGTTGTGTCAGGAAGACTGCAAGGGACTTTGTCCGAGTTGCGGCACCAACCTGAACGAAGGTAACTGCGATTGCGCGACAAGCCAGATTGATTCACGCTGGGAGAAGCTGAAAGATTTGCAATTCTAGAATTAGTGCTTGTCCGTGGTGCCCGAAAGAATCGGAAGTGACTAAGCACAGCAAAGTACGACAAAGGAAATTTTGATTCGAGAGATCTCAGATTTGAGATTCAAGAAGCTGGAGTAAGTTATGCCAAATCCAAAACGTAGACATTCAAAAGCTCGCACTGGAAAGCGTCGTGCGCACGATGCGTTGCGCGTGCCGCAGACTTCGACCTGTCCGAACTGCCAGGAACCGCGCATGCAACATCGCGTCTGCCCGAAGTGCGGTTACTACAAAGGTCGCGAAGTCATTCATGTCGAACAGAATACATAAGGCTGCTGTTAGGCCACACGTAAACTAATAATCAATGAACAGTGTGAACGCGGGAATCCTCGGCACTGGCCACTCTTATCCCGAAGGCGTTTTGACCAACGCCGATCTGGAAAAGATGGTCGAAACGTCCGACGAATGGATCACAACGCGCACGGGCATCAAGCAGCGGCGTAAAGCGGCGGCGGGCGAATACACTTCGCAGTTCGCCGTGCGCGCGTCGCAGGAAGCGATCGCCCGCGCCGGAATCGATCCCATGGAAATCGATCTGATTCTCTGCGCGACGGTTACGCCGGATCAAATTCTTCCTTCGACGGCCTGCTTGATACAAGCCGAGTTAGGCGCGAATAAAGCAGCCGCGATGGACATTGTGGCCGCGTGCTCGGGGTTTCTTTACGGGCTCACGATGGCGAACCCGATGATTCGCGGCGGCCAAATCAAGTACGCTTTGATTATCGGTGCGGAACTGCTGACGCGATACGTTGACTATAGCGACCGATCGACTTGCGTCATCTTTGGGGACGGCGCGGGCGCGGCGATCCTCGGTCCCGTGGATCGAGATCATGGAATTCTCGCGGCGCAGATCAAGTCAGACGGACGTTACGAAGAACAACTGTATGCGCCGGGCGGCGGCACCAAAGGCGGCTTTACCGCCGAGACGATTGCCCGCGGCGATCACTTCTTCAAAATGAAGGGCAACGAAGTGTTCAAGGTGGCGGTGCGTTCAATGACTGAAATCTCAAAGAACGTGCTGTGCGAGGCGGGGTTGAAAACTGACGACGTTGATCTGTTCATTCCGCATCAGGCCAATCAAAGGATCACGGATGCGGTCGGCAACTCGCTGAATGTGGACGCTTCGAAAGTCTTTTCCAACATCGCGCAGCACGGCAACACTTCGTCGGCATCGATCCCGATTGGCCTGGACGAATGTGTGGAATCCGGCCGCATCAGGAAAGATGACATTGTGCTGTTGTCATCATTCGGCGGCGGCTTTACCTGGGGCAGCGTCGTGATGCGTTGGTGAAACGTGAATAGTGAGTCGTGAATCGTAATAGACCAGTTCCGGCTATTCGCGATTTACGATTAACGATTTACTACTATGATTGCATTCATATTTCCCGGTCAGGGGTCACAGAATCCGGGCATGGGAAAAGATTTGGCGGACAATTTTCCGGCCGCGAAACAGGTCTTTGAAGAAGCAGATGGAGCCCTCGGGTTTGCGCTTTCGGATCTTTGCTTCAACGGTCCGGCGGAAGAGTTGCAGCTGACCGAGAATACTCAGCCGGCAATCCTGGCGACATCGATTGCCGCTTTGCGGGCGATGCAGGCGCAGGACTTTCCGGCGCCGGACTTTGTTGCCGGACACAGTCTCGGTGAATATTCAGCGCTCGTCGCTGCCGGCGCACTGCCAGTTTCGGAAGCGGTGAAGATCGTACGCGCGCGCGGCGGTTACATGCAGGAGGCTGTGCCGGTCGGCACCGGTGCGATGGCGGCCATCCTCGGCGCCGACCTGCAAACAGTTAAGGATGCCTGCGACGAGGCCGCGCAAGGCCAGGTTTGCAGTCCGGCGAATATAAATTCTCCGGCGCAGATTGTGATTGCGGGCGATGCGGCGGCAATTGATCGGGCCATCCCGATTCTCAAGGATCGGGGCGCCAAGCGGGCAATTAAGCTCAATGTAAGCGCGCCTTTTCATTGCGCGCTGATGAAACCGGCCCAGGATCGGCTGGCTGCGGATTTAGAGCAGGCTAACTTTCATGACTTGGCGGCGCCCGTAGTGACAAATGTTGACGCGAAGGCCGTCGTTACCGGTAAAGAGGCGCGCGAATCGCTGGTGCGTCAGGTTTCGCAACCGGTCCGCTGGCTTGAGTCAGTTGAATTTTTGATCAATCAGGGTGTACAAACCTTTGTTGAGATTGGTCCCGGAAAAGTTCTGAGTGGGTTGGTGCGCCAGATTAATCGCGAAGTCCGTTGCGTGAATGTCGAAGATGCGGCTAGTTTACGTTTCGCACGTGAAGCCCTGGCGAAATGAAGTGACACAGACTCTGGTCTGTGTACGAAGGTTCAAAATAAATCGGCCACAGACTTGAAGTCTGTGCCACTAATTAGAGGAGCAAACGAATGCCCGATCAAGAGATCGAAGCTAAAGTAAAACAGATAATTGTCGACGAACTCGGCGTTGATGAAAATGAAGTGACGCACAACGCCCGATTCATCGATGATCTTGGCGCGGACTCGCTCGATACCGTCGAGCTGGTGATGCGCTTCGAAGAGGAATTCGGCATCGAAATTCCCGACGAGGACGCCGAGAAAATTCAGAGCGTGCGCGACGCGTACAACTATATCGACCAGCATAAGGCCGCCAGTAAGTAAGAATGTAGGGGGCAGGGTTCATCGCTGCCCGCGCTCGATTAATGTTAACGCGGGCAGGGGCCGGCCCTGCCCCTACATTTTCATATGGAGAACTTCGTTTTGAAGCGTCGCGTAGTTGTTACTGGCCTCGGTCTGATCACGCCGTGTGGAAATTCCGTCGAGACCACCTGGACCGCGCTCAAGGCAGGCCGCAGCGGCGCTGATTACATCAAAAAATTTGACACCGAAAGGTTCTCGGTGCGGTTTGCCTGCGAAGTCAAAGACTTCGATCCGTTGAACTATGTCGAGAAGAAGGAAGCGCGCAAGATGGGCGCTTTCATTCAGTACGCGATTGCGGCTTCGCAGGAAGCGGTCGACGACAGCGGACTGAAGATAACCGACGAGGTTGCGGAAGGCGTCGGCACGTATATCAGCAGCGGCATCGGCGATTTCTGGGCCATCGAGCGCGAGCATGAGAAGCTTTTGAAAGACGGCCCGGGACGCATCTCGCCTTTTTTTATTCCGTCGGCCATCGTCAATCTCGCTTCCGGCCAGGTTTCAATTCGCCACAATGCGAAGGGGCCAAACTCGGCCACGGCGACGGCTTGTTCAGCGGGAGCGCACGCCATCGGAGACAGTTTCAAAATTATTCAGCGTGGCGATGCCGACGCGATGATTTGCGGCGGCGCCGAATCGGCGATCACGCCGATGAGCGTGGCGGGATTTGCCGCGTTGCGCGCACTGTCGACGCGCAATGATGATCCGGTGCACGCATCGCGACCGTTCGAAATGCATCGTGACGGCTTCGTCATCGGCGAAGGCGCCGGCATTCTGATTTTGGAAGAGCTCGAGTTTGCGAGGAAACGCGGCGCGCGCATCTATTGCGAAGTTGTCGGCTATGGCATGACCGGCGACGCCTTCCACATCACCATGCCGGACCAGAGTGGTTCAGGCGCGGTGCGCGTCATGAAGAAAGCGCTGGCTGATGCCGGCGTCGAGCCCGGCGAGGTCGAATACATCAACGCGCACGGGACCTCAACGCCTTACAACGACAAGTTCGAGACGATGGCCATCAAGAAGACCTTCGGCGATCACGCCAGGGAGATGGCCATCAGTTCGACAAAGTCGATGACGGGTCATCTGCTGGGCGCAGCCGGCGGCGTTGAAGGTGTGTTCTCGGTGCTTTCAATTCATCGCAACCTGCTGCTGCCGACAATAAATTACGAACAACCTGACCCCGATTGTGATCTCGATTACGTTCCTAACCAGGCACGTGAAGCTACAATCAAATACGCGCTGTCGAATAGTTTTGGTTTTGGCGGCACGAACGCTGCGCTGTTGTTCAAGCGCTACGAAGAATAGATGAAGATTCTCGTTCTCATGAAGCAGGTCGCGAACAAAGACGCGGTCCTGCGGATCAACAAGGACTCGACCTGGATCGAGGAAGCCGATCTTTCTTTTGAAGTCAACGAGTCCGACGGCTATGCACTCGAAGAAGCGCTGCGGATCAGAGAGAAGGTGGGATCGGGCGAAGTCGTAGTTGTGTCGATGGGTCCGGCCCGCGCCAAGAGCGTGATCAAGGACGCGCTGGCGCGTGGAGCAGACCGCGCGATTCACGTCCTCGGCGATAACGTCGTACACCTTTCACCGTTCGCCGCAGCGTCAGTACTCGC
>DATANL010000276.1:0-4020 GCA_036266295.1 Pyrinomonadaceae bacterium
TCCTGGATTTCGCGTTGCGGAAATCCTTTCTCGACCGCTTCAACCATGCCGCCCATCGCGTCGATTCGCTCAAAGTAATCGAGCGCGCCCTGTTCCATCTTGTTGGTCAACGCTTCGACAAAGTATGAGCCGCCCAGCGGATCGACGGTGTTCGCGACGCCGGTTTCCTCGGCGATGATTTGCTGAGTGCGAAGTGCAATCAAGGCCGCTCGATCGGTTGGTAATGCCAGGGCTTCGTCATAGGCATCTGTGTGAAGCGATTGTGTCCCGCCGAGAACTCCGGCCAGCGCTTGAATCGCGACGCGGGCGATGTTGTTGAGCGGTTGTTGGACGGTCAGCGAAACGCCGGCGGTTTGCGTGTGAAAGCGCAACTTCATCGTCCGTTCGTCCGAGGAGCCAAACCTCTCGCGCATCGTGCGCGCCCAAATGCGCCGCGCGGCCCGGTACTTGGCGATCTCTTCAAAAAAATCGTTGTGCGCATTAAAGAAAAAGGATATGCGCGGGACGAACCGTTCAAGATCTAGACCTGCACGCATTCCCCAATCCACGTACTCGATGCCGTCGCGCAGAGTGAAGGCGAGCTCTTGCAAGGCAGTCGCGCCGGCTTCCCGAATGTGGTAACCGCTGACTGAAATCGGATTGTAGCGAGGGACGTGCTCGGTGCAAAACTCAAACGTGTCTACTACCAACTTCATCGCGGAACGAATCGGATAAATCCATTCCTTCTGCGCAATGTATTCCTTCAAGATGTCGTTTTGCAGCGTGCCTGAGATTTTCTTCCAGTCGGCGCGTTGCTTTTCTGCGACGACCAGATACATCGCGAGAAAAACCGACGCGGGAGCGTTTATCGTTTGCGAGACGGTGACCATTTCGAGCGGAATTCCGTCGAATAACGCCTCCATATCGGCAAGTGATGAAACGGCCACGCCGCACTTGCCGACCTCACCCTCAGAGAGTGGTGAATCCGCGTCATAGCCCATCAGCGCGGGGAGATCGTAGGCCACGGACAGGCCGGTCTGGCCTTCCTTCATCAGATACTTGAATCGCGCGTTCGTCTCTTCCGGAGTGCTGAACCCTGCGAACTGCCGCATGGTCCAAAGCTTGCCGCGGTAGCCCGTGGCGTGAATTCCACGGGTGTAGGGAAAGTCTCCCGGAGTGGAAATGTCCCGGTCAAAGTCTATGTCGCCGACGTCAGATCGATCGTAAAGCCTATCAACCTCTTCCAGAGATACCGTCTGGAAACTTTGCTTACGTTCGCTTTGACGCGTTTGCGGCAACTTGTCAGTTTGCTCAGTGAGTGGCATTTGGCGTGGAAAAGTCTAAAGCGTTTCTAAATCGCGATATTAGTTGAGCGATCCAACGGTGTCAATTTGGTCGTAAGTGAAGGACGCGCGGCTGTTGCTAACCAACAGCCGCGCGTTAAAGGAAGGACCCGGAAAATCGTGGATAAGCAGCAGGGTAAAGCGGATCAGTTAGTGGACGAACGAAACAGTCTCTGTGCTGGTGGCCGTCTGCAGCGAGTCCATTGTGACGACAATGTCACTCGCCTTAACCATGCCCAGGCGTTCTCGCGCCGCCAGCTCAATGGCACTCGGATCCCTGGTGAGCCGCTGAATGTCTCTCTGCAGAGATTGATTCGCGTCGCGCAGGCTCTGGATCTCTGATTCGACTTTCACGCGCTGCACGCTCGATGCGCGTAGCTCTCCTCGCGATCTTATGATCGCGGTCGCGCATATCGCCGTAGTCGCGAGCATTATCATGGTTAGAATTACCCACGCTGGAACGGAGCGGGCCGCTCCGATTGCCGGAACCACCAGATCGCGGGCCGTGACCGTTGGGTTACTTAGAACACCCACGGACTGGACTACGTTAGGTCTGCTAGCTGCGCGGTTAAGCAGCCATTCTGTATTTCCCAAGGCTTGCAAGAAGCACCTCCACTCTTGAACGAGCCACGACTGTGGCTCCTAAGTTATGGTTAATTACCGCGCGACGTCGCGATGCATCCTGATGCGTCGCCGCTGAAGGTAAACCCGGCGCGACGCCGACTTTCGCCGTATCGCGATTCGTGAACTAAATAGTTTGGCGCGATTTGTTTGAATCATCGTTAGCCTTTGTCTTGTTTAGAACGACCAGTTAACCGCAAGATAAAGGGTACTAACAACGTCGGGATACCACATCTTGTAACGCTTGGGGGCGCAATCTCTTGGGGCAGAACAACTTACCGCTGAAGTTCGGTGGAATTTAACATCGGAATCCGGAGAGGGCAATACTATTTATTTACAACAATTTAACAAGCTAACCTCAACGTTTACATAAGGTAACGGGGATTAAGCGCTTAAAAGGGCGAACGCGCGGCGAACACAAAGGGCCATCTGCCCATGCGCTGGCGATAGGCGCGCAATGGGAGGGAAAAGGTAGTGTCATGGTGTCGCGAACGCGCCGAAGCGAGTCGTGGCGATACGCGCCGGTGGTGAGAACTAGTCAAAAAGGGCGTAAGTTTGTTGGGCACGGCCATTGCACTGTTGCCCGGCGGTAATGTGTATAGACCTCCGTGGAGCTAGCTCAGAATGAAACCTATTAAATACGCAGAGCGAGGGCTTGCAGCCTTCGCCGGTGCGACTTTTAACGCGATCCAATCAATCAATAAGTATCGTCCCAACCCGTCTTTCACGCCGAAATGGTCCGATAAGCCACTTTTGAAATCGTGGCAAAAAACGAAACCCACCCTGGGATGGCCGCGCACGACCGACTCGCTGTGCCCTAACTGCGTCATCGAAGCCCGAGAGTCGATTCTCAGCGGCGAACAGGACGTTTCCGTCCTGGTTCAGGAGAAGGTCGGCGAAATCAAGGCACAGATCATTGAACGCGACGGTGAAATCTGGATGATTAAAGATTGTCCGGTTCACGGGCGTTTTGAAGACATGATGGCTATCGATGCGAAGTTCCTTACGCACATCGAAAAGATGTTTCCGGGCCGCGACATCCAGGCGCATAACGACGAGAAGCTTCACAACCACGGTTCGAGCACGATCAAGTATGGGCGCGGCGCCGTGCTCACGGTCGATTTAACCAATCGCTGCAACATGATGTGCGATCCATGTTTCATGGATGCGAACCAGGTCGGTTTTGTGCATGAGTTGAGCATGGAAGAGATCAGAGAAATTCTCGACAATGCCATCTCAATCAAACCGCGCCGTCAAATGTCAGTTCAGTTTTCGGGTGGTGAGCCGACGATTTCGCCGCACTTCATCGAAGCGATTCGTTATTCACGCAAGGTCGGTTACAACTCGGTACAGGCGGCGACGAACGGAATCGAATTCGCCAAGAGCAAGGAGTTTTGTAAACAGGCAGCCGAAGCTGGATTGCGTTACGTTTACTTCCAGTTCGACGGAATCGGCAACGACGCGAATAGCCACCGGCAGGTGGGCAATTTATTCGATGTGAAGCTGCGGGCCATCAATAACCTTCACGAAGCCGGTGTTGAGATTGTGCTGGTCACCACCCTGGTAAACGGCATCAACAACGATCAGGTGGGATCGATTATCCGGTTCGCGCTCGATAATCCGAAGAAGATCGCCTTCCTTTCTTTCCAGCCCGTGTCGTTCACTGGTCGCGACGAAGCGATTACGCCAGAGCGCCGGCTGCAGCAGCGATACACGCTTTCGCATCTGGCTCACGACGTGAAGAACCAGGTCGGAATTACTGAACCGACGCGCGATTGGTTTCCGCTCTCATTAATGGGCGCCTTCGCAGATTTCGCGGATCTCGTACATGGTCCAAGTTCTGAATGGGGTCAGGTCTCTTGCGGTTGTCACCCGAATTGCGGTGTGGGAACTGCCGTGATGATTGACAAGGAAACGAAGGAGATGAGCCCGGTCCCCGCGTTCCTCGATATCCCTGGATTGGTCAGGGACATGCGCAAGATCACCGACGCCGCTCGTGGTAAGTGGGTGTCGAATTTCATGATGGGTTTGGCGCTGCTCAAGCACTATCGACCGCAGAATGCCCCTTCGCAGTTCA
>DATANL010000277.1:0-8446 GCA_036266295.1 Pyrinomonadaceae bacterium
CAAGTGGCGCGAGATCAAGGTTGAGATTTCGCGCGGTGAATTCCAGGCCAGTACCAAACCCGGATATTTCGCGAAATAGCGTGTAGGGGATTGGGTGTAGTCATCTCGTGGAGGTTTCTCGTGTCCGGCCTCAAACCAGAGATTCGTAACGATGCGAACATAAAACGCCGAAGGCGTTTACCAACTCCCCAGCGCAGGGTTGCGCGCGCCAGCGTGCTAGCCTGGGCTAGCGCCACATGGATTTTTGCCAACCCTGAAAGGGTTGTGATCAGACATCAAATGGGCCCGGTGAATTCGCGAACTCTTTCAGAGTTTCATTTATCCAAGATCCTTCGTTTCCCAGGGCGTTGCCCTGGGCTGGGATTTGCAAACGCCTTCGGCGTTAACACCGCCACTAGCCGACAAGGCGCAAAGTGCGTCAAGTAGATAATCTCCAGATTTTCCGGGCCAAGCCTGGTAACTGCTAATCCACTACACCCTACACCCTAAACCCAACCCCCTCGGCAATCGTTCACTTGAAACCTGAAACCTTAAACCTTAAACTGTCTTCCTACCTGCCGCACCCGTAGCTCAGTTGGATAGAGCGTTGGTCTACGAAACCAAAGGTCGCATGTTCGAATCATGCCGGGTGCACCATTTTCGCTTTGTTATCAATCCTTCGCTCAATAATCAGCCATCCTCAAGCACACATGATTCGCCGTCTGTAAAAGCTTGGCTGTTTCGAGATCTCGGCGTATAAACCGTATGCGTGATGGATTACGAGCGCCGGACGAAACGGCCGCGAACCACCTGAGTCTGCACAGCTCGGCATCTAATTACGCTTCAACGGCATCAATGCCATAGCGCGTCAGTCATCTCCAGCGAGGAGCAGCAAGCCAACTCCAGATGAAGGGTCTCGCGTTAACCATCTTATTTTTCTTCGGTCTCTTGCTGGCGAGAGCCAATAGCTCTGCGCCGCAATCGAAACCATCGCCGCAACCGTCACCGACACCGCCGGGCCAACTGCTGGAGATTCAACCGCCACCGGTTAAGGTGGACCCGGCCGAACAAAGCGCACCCACCCCAAACGGTCAACGCAAGCCAAGTGAGATTGATGAAAAGCACCCGTTGATCACCAACACCGATCTCATCAGTCTCAAGGTGACTGTCATGGACAAGTACGGCCGTTTCGTGTCCGGACTTAGCCAGAAAGACTTCACGGTTTTTGATGACGAACGGCAGCAGGAGATCACCTACTTCAGCGATGAAGACGCGCCCGCCAGCATCGGGATCGTTTTCGATGCAACCGGCTCGATGAGCGGGCCAAAGATCGGGCTCGCCACGAGCGCGCTCAAGCAGTTCATCGATAGCAGTCATCCGAAGGACGAGTACTTCCTGGTTGATTTGCAAAAGGGCCGTGCGAATCTCCTCATCGATCGCACTCGTGACAGTCAAGCCGTTCTGGACAAACTCCTGTTCATAAAGACCAAGGGCAATACTGCTTTCTATGACGGCGTGTACCTGGCGGCGGAACGCGTTACCCGCGGCGCTTATCCCAAGCGCGCTGTGATTGTGATCAGCGATGGCCAGGACAACAGCTCGCGCTACACGTTCAGCAACCTGCGTGACGCCCTCAAAGAATCCGACGTGATGATCTACTCGATCGGAATCGAGGAGTCCGGGTTTGGGCCATTGGTGGCGGAAGGATCGTCGACGCTTGATCAAATATCCAACCTGACCGGGGGCAAGGCCTTTTATCCGCACGGCGGCTTGGAAATGAATGATATCTTTGAGCAGATCGCGCTCGACTTGCGCCATCAGTATTCAATCGCCTTCCGCCCATCAAATTTTGCGCTCGACGGCAAGTGGCACAAGTTGACGGTCAAGGTCCACGCGCCGCGCGGCATGCCGCGATTGTGGGTGCGCACCAAGTCCGGTTACTTCGCTGTCGCCACTCCGCAGTAAAGCTCGCGTCATCAGCAGCGTCTCACTCGCAAAACTCGGTTGCGAAAACCTCTAACCGGGATCAGACTTTCAACCAATTCGTCCTTCGAGTATTGCCGTAGCCGTAAGGTAAACTCTCTTCGGAATCATGCAGCCTCACGAAGCATCCGAAACGCGCGAACTGAAGCCTGAACAGAAAACCGCGGCGCACACACTCGACCGGCACCTGTCTGTAACCGCCGGACCAGGTGCGGGCAAGACCTTCGTTTTGGTTGAGCGCTACCTGGAAATTCTGCGCGCGAAAAAAGTCTCGGTCGAGAATATTGTCGCGATCACCTTCACGAATCGCGCGGCGAATGAGATGCGGCAGCGAGTGCGTGATCGGATCGATGGGTTGCTGCGCACTTCGACGGACAAGGAACGCCAGACCTGGTTGCGTCATAAGCGGACGCTGGACGGCGCCGTCATCACGACGATTCATGGGTTCTGTTCGCGGCTGCTGCATGAGTTTCCGGTTGAAGCCAACATCGATCCCCAATTCGTGCTGCTGGACGAACACGAATCGATCATGATGCTCGAAGCGGTCGTCGACGAGGCGCTCGCGGAGGCCATCTACTCGGGCGACGAAACCATCTTGCAATTTACCCAGGGCACGGGGCGGGCGGCGCTCGCCGGCGCGCTCGGCGAGCTTCATCGCAAATACCGCGACCAGGGCCTGTCGCTTGATCGGCTCGAACAACTGACCAGCGAGGCGCATGCGTCGGAATTTGATTATTTCAGAACGCTCAAAGAACTGGACACGCAGGTGGCGGAACTGCTTTCCGCGAGTCGATTGTCACCGGCGGCAGAGGAGAAACGCGCGAAGTTCCGGCAGGAATGGCCGGAGCTCAGGAAACGGCTCGGCACTCCGCCCAGCGAAGAAACGATCGGCGCCTACACTCAGGCGATCGAAGATCTTTGGGAGGCGCGACCGCAGAAGGGCCGCCATCCGTCGATCGAAAAGATCGATGAACTTTTGTGGGGCGACAACGCGAACACGAACGATCGTTTGCGCGGCAAGTTGCCGGCCATTGGCTTTGATTTACTGGCCCGGAAGTATGCGGTCGCGCTCTTCGGTTTATTGCGCAGCGTGGCGTCGCGTCTCGATGCCGAGAAACAAAAACTCTCGGTTTTGGATTTTGACGATCTGCAATTACGCACGCTGAAGCTACTCGATCAGCCGGCCGTGCTGGCGCGCGTAGCTGATCGTTACCGCTATTTTCTGGTCGATGAGTTTCAGGACACGAACGGATTGCAGCGCGACCTGCTGCGGAAACTGGCCCTCGCGCGCGGCGCGAACCTTTTCATCGTCGGCGATCGCAAACAGTCGGTATATGGATTTCGCGGCGCGGACGTCGACGTTTTTACCGAGATGACGGCAGCGATCGAAGCCGCCGGTGGCCTCGCGCAACCGCTGCTGCTCAACTTTCGCAGCCAGGCGCCGCTCATTAACGCTTTGAATTTCCTGTTCGCCCGAGTCTTTCAAAGCACCGCCGATCTTCCTTTCGATGCGGTGGGCGAACTCGGTTATGTGGGCCACGAGCCCAGCGCGGCGGTACGTGGAATGGAAAACGATCCGCCTCACGTCGAGCTCATCGTCAGTGTGTTGGCCGAGGAGGACGAAGCCAACGGTCAACGATATCGCCGCAGCAATTTCAGCGCGCAGGAACGCGATGCGGAACAAGTAGCCGCGCGCATCCGGGACCTGGTTGACGCAGGTTCAAATGTGACGCCGGTCGCGTACAAAGACATCGCGATTCTACTGCGGGCCTTTACCGGCGTCTGGACTTATGAAAGCGCCCTGCGTCGCGCGGGCATTCCTTATCTCACGGTGCAGGGTAAAGGCTTCTATCAGCGCGAAGAAATAACGGACCTGGTCCAACTCCTGCGCTTTCTCGACAACACGACAGACGAACTGGCTCTGGCAGCGATCTTACGTTCGCCGCTGGGTGGCATCTCGGACAACACGCTCTTTGCGCTGCGTTGCGCGCCATGGAATGACGAGCAGGGTCAGCCGACGAGACTGCATCGCCGCAACCTGCTGCGCGGTCTGCGCCGTCATCGTGAGATCAAATTCATCGATGATGAAGAACACGTGGCCCTGGATCGAATCGACGAGTGGATAGCAGCGATGATCGAGCGTCGCAATCGCTACGGGATCGCCGATCTTTTGCGTCAGGCGGTTTCCTCGTCCGAATTTCTGACGATCATCGCGGCGAACTTTGACGGCGCACAGCGGGTGGCGAACGTCGAAAAGCTTTTTCGCCTGGCGGAACAATTCGAAAAGTCCGGTCATTTGATTCGGGACTTCGTTCACTACGTCGAAGAGTTCGAAGCGATCGGCGGACGCGAGGGCGAAGGCCAGATGGACGAAGCGGCCAATGTGGTGCGGTTGATGACGATTCACCAGGCGAAGGGGCTCGAGTTTCCCGTCGTCATCATTCCCGATCTGCATCGCGAACCAAATCGGCGCGAGTCCGCATTCATCGTCGATCGCCACCGGGGAATGACCGTGCGCGTGCCGGATGGACGCGGGCGCTCAGTGCGCGGCGCGCTCTTCAATCAATTGAGTCAACGCCACAAGTGGCGCGAAGATTTTGAAAGCATGCGACTGCTGTACGTCGCGGCCACGCGCGCGAAGGATCGTCTGATCTTCTCAACGGCGGTCGAGCGAAAACGTCTCGAGACTCTGGATAAGAGCGAACTTTGGGCCGGTTGGCTTTGGCGGGCAATGGGTCTCGAACCACACAGTCAGACTGGAATGATCAACCTGCCTGACGATGCGCAAATCCATCTCACGATCAATCGAGATGGTGTCATTGAGGCGCAGTCACCGGCCGCGCCAAAGACTGAGACCGAAACGACAGTCGATGTCTCGCGTCCATTTTCAGAGACGTTTCCGCTGCTGCAACCCATTCCGCCCGGCGCGGGTATGTTCCTGCGTCGCTTCACCGTCACGCAGCTTATTAATTTTCAGCGTTGTGCGCGCCAGTATTATTTCGAACGAATGTTGCGCACGCCGAGCGCGGAAGAGCGCGCCGTCTGGAACGACGCTGAGGCGCCCGAACCGCCGGCGAATCTCACCGCCACGTTGAAAGGCGCGGTCATCCATCGCTTCTGTGAAACTTATGCGGCCGGCGACGATCCCGAAGCTCGGCTGCGCACAAGCTTTGCCGAGGTCAAAGCCCTCCGTCAATCGGAATTGGCTGGACGTGTCTTTGACATCGACGACGAGGCGGCGGTCCGTGCGTTGCTACCGCTCGCGCAAAATTATCTCGCGAGCGACGTGTTCCAAAGAGTATCGAAACTTCAAAAACACGACGGAAACAATCCGCAATCCCCAATCCGCAATCCGCAATCCAGTGGTCTTTGGAGTGAATTGCGATTTCGCCTGCGTCGGCGGGTCGGCATTCTGACCGGGACCATCGACAAATTATTGATTACCGACGCACCGGATCGCGATGGCGTCGACGTGGAAATCGTCGACTTTAAGACTAATCGATTTTCATCGCCGGCGAGGAGCACGGGCAAGACTGCGACGGCGAAAGCTACGGCCGTATTTGCATCCGGCCAGGCATCGTTCGACTTCGAAGCGGTCATCGACGATTCTTCAACTGAACCGGTGTTTGCAGCTTCGCTCGACGAACAGGCCCAGACCATCGCCCGCGACTATCAACTTCAAATGCAGGCTTATGCACTCGCCTTACGCGAGTTGCTTCCGGCAAACATTCGAGTGCGAACACTGCGCGCCACTCTCCACTTTCTCGATCCAAACATCGAGATTAATTTGCCGTCGGATCTTCTCAGTCCGAAATCGTGTGCCCGGGCCATTGACGACGCGACGCAAACCATCGCCGCCATCGACGGGACGCTGGACGCTGAATTATTTCCTCCGCTCGCCGCGACCCACTGCCGGACGTGTAACTTTCTCGAGCTGTGTCCGGCGGGGCGGGATTGGCTACGGTCGCGTTAGCCGCGTTGCGGGCACACCTCACTTCGCGTATAAAGCTTCGCGCAGGAGCTGAAGCAAAATGGTCAAAATTAAATCGTCTGACGGCGGCGAGTTCGATGCTTATGTCGCGTTGCCCGCGAGTGGCTACGGACCGGGCATCGTCGTCTTGCAGGAAATCTTTGGCGTCAACCAATTCCTGCGCAGCATCGCCGACTGGTATGCGGCGCGTGGGTTCGTGGCGATTTGCCCGGATCTGTTTTGGCGCCAGGAGCGCGGTGTTGAACTGACGGATCAGAGCGAGGCTGAGTGGCAAAAAGCGTTTCAGCTTTATCAGGGTCTCGACGTCGACAAGGCCATCGACGATGCCGCCGCGTCGTTGGAATTCTTGCGCCAGCATCCTGCGTGTAGCGGTCGCGCGGGCGCTGTCGGATTTTGTCTCGGCGGCAATCTGGCGTGGCTGCTTTCGGTGAGATACAAACCTGATTGCGCTGTCGGTTATTACGGTGTCGGAATTGAAAAGACGCTGACTGAAGTGAATGGCCTGGCGAATCCGCTCATGCTGCACATCGCCGGACGGGACGATCATTGTCCGCCCGAGGCTCAAAAACAGATTCACGCCACGCTCGACGAAAACCCACTCGTAACAATTTACGACTATCCGAATTCGGAGCATGCATTCAGCCGGCCGGGAAAACATTACGACGCGGCCGCGGCTGAGCTGGCGCATCTGCGGTCGCTCGAGTTTTTCGTGCGGCACCTCGCCGGTGAGGGCTTCGCCAACGCGCAGGAAAATCTTTCAGACAAGTGGGACGAGCACGTGAAGTACGAGTTCGCGACGCGTGACACGGAAGATACTTTGAAGACGATGGTCGCCGACGCTTACGTGAACCACGTGCCGGTAATGACGGGCGGCGTGGGCCACGATCAGCTGCGCGACTTTTACTCGCAGCGTTTTATTCCACAGATGCCGCCCGATACTTCGATGACGCCTGTCTCGCGCACCATCGGCACGGACCGGGTGGTCGATGAAATGGTCTTTGAATTCACGCACACGATCAAAATGGACTGGATGCTGCCGGGCGTTGAGCCGACCAACCGGCACGTGAAGATTCCGCTAATCGTCGTCGTTCATTTTCGCGATGGAAAACTGGCGCACGAGCACATCTATTGGGACCAGGCGTCGGTGCTCGCGCAAATAGGTTTGATTGATGCGAAGTCGCTGCCGATCGCTGGAGTTGAAACAGCCGAGAAGGTCCTGAATCCAAAGCTGCCCGCGAATGAATTGATGAAGCGATAAGGTCTTCATCGTCCACCAATGACACCCAAACCTGGCCCCAGTTCCACGACTGCTCGCCTGCGCCGTGACCTCGGCACCGTCGAGTCCTACGCGGCGTTGATCGGTATTCTGATCGGCGCCGGCATTTTCAAAGTCACCAGCGATGCGGGGGCGATTACCGGGCCGAGTGTCATTCTCAGCTACATCATTTTGATGCCGGCGATTCTCGCGACCTCGATTCCTTACGCGGCCTTCATCTCGACGCCGCTGGGACGCGAGCCGGGCGGCGAATATCTGCACATCTCGCGCACCCTCGGCGGATTTGGCATCGCTTATGTCGGCTCATGGTTGAAGATCATCGCCTACGTCGGCGCGGCGGCTTACCTGGCGAACGCGCTCGCTGATTACCTCATCGAGCTAACTGGGAATCGGTTCAATAGTCACTTCTATCATCAGTCGCTGGCCATCGGCAGTTTGATTTTCTTTTATTTAGTTCACGTAATCGGCGTGCGCTGGTTCGGCAGAATTCAGGTGGCGATGTGCGTGGTGTTGGGAATTTCGATTGTCGTCCTGGTGGTGCCGGGGCTGTTCGCGATTCGCTTCAGCAACTATTCACCTTTTTTTCCGCACGGTGGCAGTGGGCTGGCTTTGAGTTTCATTCCGCTTTTTTTCTCTTACGCGGGTTTTGAATCGTTGGCCCAAACCGCCGGCGAAACCAAAGACAGCACCCGGCGTCTGCCGCTGGTTTTTTTACGCGGCATCAGCTTAACCGCGCTCGTGTTCGTCCTGATGTCGGTGGTTGCTTTCGGCGTGTTGCCGCTGTCGCAGATTCAATCGAGCGCCACGCCGATGACCGAAGTCGCGATGAAGTATCTGCCCTGGGGCGCGGCGGCGCTGGTGACGCTGGGAGCAATCATGGCGATCACGACTTCGTTGAATCCGACGCTGATTGTGCCCTCGCGTTTGGCTTTGATTTTTGTCGAGGACGGGCTCGCGCCACGTTGGTTTGGATCCGTCAATCGGCGCACGGCCACGCCAATTGTCGCCTTGACGCTGAACTTGATCGCATGTCTCATCCTGCTGATCAGCCAGCAACTTTCACTGGCGCTCAACATCGCGGTCTTCGCGCTGGTGCTGCTCTATTTCATTCACAGCATCGCGTTTCTTTTGTTGCCGCGACTCAATCCGGATTTGAATCGGCAAATCACGATTAACATGCCGGTCTGGTTGCAGCGGCTGGCCGCGTGGATATCGGT
>DATANL010000278.1:0-2265 GCA_036266295.1 Pyrinomonadaceae bacterium
TGGGACATTCTCATCGACACGCCGACTGAGATTGCGCCCGATTGGACCGTCGATGATTTCGTCGTCGACGGCAAGACCTATCACGTTGTCGTTCATTCGCTGGGCAACGAAGGCGGCAAGCGGCCCGCGCTGGTGAAAGACCTGGAAAAAGTTGTCCGCACCGAGACGGCCATGTGGGGACCGCCGGAATTCGATTCGTATACCTTCATGATTCACTTTGCGAATGATGGCCATTCGAGCGACGGCATGGAACATCTCGCGTCGACGCAAGTCATCGAGCCCGGCGCGCTCGGCGATCCGGGCATTTACGAAGAGACGCTCGACGGCGCATCGCACGAATTCTTCCACGTGTGGAACGTGAAGCGGCTGCGGCCGCTCGAGCTTGGCCCGTGGGATTTCACGCGGCCGGCGAACACGCGCGGCCTCTGGATTGCCGAAGGCCTGACCAACTATTACGGCCATCTAATGCAGCGGCGCGCGGGACTGTGGGACGACAAAAAACTCTTCAGCACCCTGGCCGCCGCGATTGCTGAAATTGAAAACGCGCCGGGGAGCAAGCTGACGAGCGCGGAAGACTCGTCATTGATCGCGCCGTTCATCGACGATGCGCCACACGCGCAGCAGACCAATCTCGCCAACACGTCGGTTAATTATTATCCCAAAGGTGAAACGCTCGGGCTGGTGCTCGATCTTTTGATTCGGCAAAACTCAAACGGCAAGTTGTCGCTCGATGATGTGATGCGCGCGATGTACGACGAATTTTATTTGAAGAGTGCGAAGGCGACTTACTACCTGCGCGGCCGTGGCTACAGCCCCGACGATTTTGCGCGCGTGCTGTTACGGGTGACCGACTCGGACGCTCACGATTTCTTCAAGCGTTATGTTCGTGGAGTTGAAAGGCCGCCCTACGAGGATGCGCTCGGCGTGGTGGGCTTGCGACTGGCGCGCAGTAGCGTGGCGCCGGTGAGCCTCGGCGTGACCGGGGACGAAGATGATACGGTGAATTTCAAAATCGCTTCGGTGCGCAGCGACTCGCCGGCGGCGAATGCCGGCCTGCAAGCGGGAGATGTCATTGCGGCTCTCGGCGGCACGAAACTGACGCCGGACAATTTTTTCAAAACGCTGGCACGTTACAAACCGGGAGATCGGGTGACGGCGACCATCGTGCGCGATGGTCGCATGTCTACGAACGAACTGATTCTGGCAGCGCCACAGGTGTTCGATTACCGAATCGAAGAGATTCCCGGCGCGAGCCCGACGGCAAAGGCTATGCGCGCGGCATGGCTCAGGGGAAGATGATTACCTGGCGTAGTGCGGATTAATTCCTGAGCCGCGAGGCAATAACCTTCGCTGCGGTTGCTCCCGAACCCACCGCCCCGGCAATTGTCGGCGCCAACGGATTCGAAACGTCTCCAATCGCGAAAACATTTTGAATGCTCGTCTCGTGATGCGAATCGACTACGACGTAGCCGCCATCATCCAGTTCCAATTGATCGCGCACAAAATCAGTGTTGGGTTCGAACCCGATGCGGATCACCACACCCTGCACGGCCATCTGAAACGGTTTGATGGCACTGGCGCGTTCAATCTCGACGGCCTCAACGCGATCGTTGCCGAGAATGCGGCGGACGTTTGATTCGGGAAACACGGTGACGCAGTGATGAGTGTGAAGCTGTTCGCTGAATTCCCGCCGCGCGCGCAGCTTGCGGCCGCGATGGACCAGTGTAACCGTCGGACAAACCTCAGCCAGCAGTAAAGCATTCTCAGCCGCGGCATCGCCGCCACCAATCACGCATACGTCTTTGCCGGCGAGTTGCGCGCGATCGCGCTTTGCCGATTCGATCATGCCCCGGCCGGCGAATTCCAATTCGCCGGGAATGCCGAGCCGTCGCCGGCGCAAGCCGGTGGCAATGATGAGCGCAATCGACTGAAGTTCTTCGCCGCTCTGCAGCCGAAGCCGCCTGGCTTTCAGGTCAACGCTTTCAATCCCCACGCCGGTCCATTGATCGAAATCGCAATCGGCGGTCTGTTCAATGAAAAGTTCGCGCAGCTGCTGTCCGTTCTCAGCTTGTACCCCAACATAGTTGTCGACACGATTGTGTATCCACGCGAGTTGTCCGCCCACCTCGTCGTTCGCTTCCAGCAGCAGCGTGTCGAGTCCCAACTCGTCACACCAACGCGCCGCCGAAAGACCGGCAGGACCAGCTCCTATGATCACAACATCGTGCATGACAACTTTTGCGGAACGATAATTGACAATATCAC
>DATANL010000279.1:0-3242 GCA_036266295.1 Pyrinomonadaceae bacterium
GAAGCGACGAAGTACTGGCGCGCATCGGGAGGCCGGCGAATGGTCTGTTCGATCTTGAGGTACTGCGAGTTCAGTTTGGCTTTCAGTTCATCAATCGAATCCTGCGGCCGGCCGTAAATCATGCCCGCGGCTCCGACAATCAGTAAGAGCGCCCAGACCGTCGCGGCCTTTGTGATCCATTTGCGGTTCGAAAATGAGACCTTCATCACTGAGGGGCGTCAGCCTACCCCGTGGCACTTCTTATATTTCTTGCCCGATCCACAGGGACACGGATCGTTGCGGCCGACCTTTGGTTGATCGCGCACGACGGTTTTGACTTTACCGGCTTCCTCGCCGGCGGCGGTCGCGCCCTGGTTTGGCCCGGTGAACTGCATCGAGCCGGCCCGGCGACGCGCAGCTAAACGCCGGCGCTGGATTTCTTCCGGTGATTCTTCCGCGACGACCTGGAGGTTGAAGAGGGAACGAATGGTGGACGTATCGATGCGATCGAGCATCGCCTTGAATAGATCGAAGCTCTCTTTTTTGTATTCGACGAGCGGATCTTTTTGGCCGTAGCCGACGAGGCCGATGCCCTGCTTCAAGTGGTCCAACGCCAGCAAGTGGTCCTTCCACTGGGCATCGATGATGTTGAGCATGATGATGCGCTCATAGGTGCGCATCGCTTCGTCGCCGATCTGCTTTTCCTTTTCGGCGTACTTGGTTTTCAGCTTGTCCCAAATGAACTCTTCAATCTCTTCGGACGACGATCTCTGAAAGTCGATGCCTTCGGTTTCGAGATCGAGCGCGTAGATGGTTTGAATCTGGACTTTGTAATTCTCGATGTCCCAGTCGTCCGGCGAAGCGTTTGGATCAAGATACTGCTGGGTAATGTCGGTGAGCAGATCGCGCGCGACGCCGGTTTCGCCCAAAAGGTATTCGCGCTGATCCGGTTCCTCCATCAGCTGGCGGCGCAAGCCGTAGATCGTCTCGCGCTGCTTGTTCATGACGTCGTCGTACTCGAGCAGGTGTTTGCGCGTCTCGAAGTTGCGGCCTTCGACCGATTTCTGCGCGGCCGCGATGCGCTTCGAGACCATCTTTGATTCGATCGCGACGCCCTCTTCCATGCCCAGCCGGGCCATCAATGCCTTGACCTTGTCGCCGGCAAAGATGCGCATCAAGTCGTCTTCGAGCGAAAGGAAGAAGCGGGACGATCCCGGATCGCCCTGGCGGCCGGCGCGTCCGCGCAGCTGATTGTCGATGCGGCGCGACTCGTGACGCTCGGTGCCGAGAATGTGAAGCCCGCCGAGTGAAACGACCTCCTTGTGCTCGTCCTCGACGATGCGTTTTGCTTTCACGAATTCCTGCTGCCATTGCGACTCGGTGGCTTCGTCGGGATCGACTTCCTGTTCTTTCAGAAACTCGCGCGTCATGAAATCAGGATTGCCGCCGAGCAGGATGTCGGTGCCGCGGCCGGCCATGTTCGTAGCGATCGTCACCATGCCTTTGCGTCCGGCCTGGGCCACGATCTCAGCTTCGCGCTCGTGATACTTCGCGTTGAGCACATTGTGAGGGACTCCAATGCGCTGTAGTTTGCGGGCAATCAGTTCAGAGTTTTCGACTGAGACCGTGCCCACCAGAACCGGCTGGCCCTTTTCATGCAGCTCTTTGATCTCTTCGACGACGGCGTCCCACTTCTCGGGCAGCGTCCGATAGATCATGTCCGGGTTGTCCTTGCGAACCATCGGCATGTGCGTCGGAATTACGATCACGTCGAGCTTGTAAGTCGAATGAAACTCAGCCGCCTCGGTTTCCGCAGTACCCGTCATGCCCGAGAGCTTTTCATACAGACGGAAATAATTCTGCAGCGTGATGGTCGCCAGCGTCTGGTTCTCGCGTTCGATCTTCACGCCTTCCTTCGCTTCGACGGCCTGGTGCAGACCATCAGACCAGCGGCGGCCTTTCATCAAACGGCCGGTGAAGTCATCGACGATGATCACCTCGCCGTCCTGCACGACGTACTGATGATCGAGCCGGTAGAGAGTGTGTGCTTTCAGAGCCTGCTCGACGCAATGCAGCAATTCCATGTTGCCGGGATCGTAAAGATTGCCGACGCCCAACAACCGCTCAGCCTTGTCGACGCCGTCTTCGGTCAATACCGCCGAGTGATTTTTCTCGTCAACGACGTAATCGCCGGTCTTCTTGTTTTCTTCAAGCTCTTCACCGCGGATAAGCTGCGGAATGATCGCGTTCGCCTGGTAGTACTTGTCAGTTGATTCTTCAGATGGACCGGAGATGATCAGCGGCGTGCGCGCTTCGTCAATCAGGATTGAATCGACTTCGTCGACGATTGCGTGGTAATGGCCATGCTGGACGCACGTCGCGAGATCGAACTTCATGTTGTCGCGCAGGTAATCAAAGCCAAATTCGTTGTTGGTGCCGTAGGTGATATCAGCGTTGTAAGCGGTCTGACGTTCAAAGTCATCCATGTCATTCTGGATGCAACCGACGGTCAAACCGAGGAAGCGATGAATCTGGCCCATCCATTCGGCGTCGCGCGAAGCCAGGTAATCGTTTACGGTAATGACGTGGACGCCGCGCCCGGTCAAAGCGTTCAAATAAGACGGCAACGTCGCTACGAGGGTTTTGCCTTCGCCGGTTCGCATCTCGGCGATCTTGCCCTGGTGCAACACGAGGCCGCCGATCATCTGCACATCAAAGTGGCGCATCCCAGTCGTGCGCACGCTGGCTTCACGGACCACAGCGAAGGCTTCAGGCAGGATCTCGTTCAGCACTTCCTGCTCGCGATACTTGCGATCGTCTTTATCGCGCGCGTCTTTAACCGCATCCGCGATCCGCGCTTTGTATTCCGCGGTTTTCTCGCGCAACTGTTCGTCAGTAAGCTGTTTGACGGCGGGCTCAAACTCGTTGATTTGGGCGATCAACGGCCTGACCGTCTTCAGAAATCGCTCGTTACTGCTGCCAAAAACTTTGGTTAATACTTTATCGAAACTAGCCATAACTGCCTGTCCGTACGAGGTGGGCTTTCAGTTTGTTTCGCCCCAAGTCCCTGCAAATTAAAACACAATTTGAGATTGTACGGGTCGCTCAGGCCGCCAATCAAGCGACGCTGTAGCGCAAATTGATTTTGCCTCGCACCGCCCAATCGTGACGAAATCGCAGATTAACAATTTGCGCGACATGGTGTTTTATGCCGTGAGCGCTTCTCAGAATTGAAGAGCCAGTCGTATTCTCTACGACTGGCT
>DATANL010000280.1:0-4429 GCA_036266295.1 Pyrinomonadaceae bacterium
TCCCTGTCGGCGGGCCGCGAGCATCCTGCTCGCGCTTTTCCACCGGGTACCCGCAAGGATGCGGGTGACCCGCACGCAGGATGCGTGCGCTCCTATCGCGCCTGATTCACAAAATCTTTCGTGCGCGGATCGCTCGGCGAATTCAAGATCTGCTCCGCGTTTCCCAACTCGACGACTTCGCCGCCCTCCATGTAGAGAAGCTGATCGGCCAACCCTTCAAGAAACCCGATCGAATGCGAGACGATTACCATCGTGTGACCCTTCTCAACAAATCCGCGCAGGAGTGTTCGCAGACTCGCAGTGCGCTTGGGATCGAGCGCGCTGGTCGGCTCGTCGAACATCAGAATCTCGGGATGCATTGCCAGCGCCCGCGCAATGGCTACGCGTTGCTGCTCGCCGCCCGATAGCCTTTCCGGATAGCGACGCGCTTTTTCTTTCAGGCCGACTGACTCCAGCAGTTGCAGCGCTTCGACCTCGGCGTCCTGGCGCGCCACGCCGCGCACATGCGTCGGCGCTTCGATGATGTTGCCGACTACAGTCAGGTGCGGAAACAGGTAAAGATGCTGAAAGACTGTGCCCACCTTTCGCCGCAACTCGCTGACGCGTCGCGCATACTCCCTGGGCGAAAGCGTCGCATCCAGATGAACATCACCGCATTGAATGCTGCCCTCATTGATCCTCTCCAGCCCGTTGAGACATCGCAGCAGAGTAGTCTTGCCGCTGCCCGACGCGCCGATGACGCCAAGGACAGTCTGCGCCGGGACGTCGAACGATACGTCTCGCAAGATGCGCGTGCCGTTGGCGGATTTGACGAGATGAGAAACGCGAATCATTCGTTCAATCTCCCGCATCGTTTGGGCGGGCGATAATATATTTGACTAATCAAATATGGCATCGTGTCAGAACCGCGAGCGGTAGCGACCGGATCGGGAGGAACCTTCAAAACACCCAGCGTGACTTCTTGATCCGGTCGCTACCGCTCCCGGTTCTGACACAGAATTGACGCCTCTTAATTCCCAAAGTTTCTCTGCTTGATTAGTAAACACTACGCCACTTCGCTTTCCACGGCTTCGATTGCATCTCGTCGCTGCAACTTGCGCTCGAGCCGGCGCGCCAGATGGGCCATCGGCAGACTCATCGCCAGGTAATACAACGACACCGCCACACCCAGCATTAGAAATTGCCCCGAAGAGTTTGCCAGCTCGCGATACGCGGTCGCCAATTCCCAAACCGAAATGGCATACGCGGTCGAAGTATCTTTGAAGAGCGAAACAAAATCATTCGTCATCGGCGGTAAAGCGATGCGAAAAGCCTGTGGCAGAATGATGCGCCGGAAAGCGAGCAACGGGCCCATGCCCAAAAGGTACGAAGCTTCCCACTGTCCGCGCGGAATGGCTTCGAGAGCTGCGCGATAGACCTGCGATTCATACGCTGCATAATTCAGTCCCAGACCGATCAGCGCCGTCAGCCATCCCGGCATGGCTAAACCGATCGTCGGCAGACCAAAATAAAGAAACAGCAGTTGGACCAACACGGGCGTTCCACGAAAGAACTCGACGTAAATCGTGCAGAGCCATTGAACGATGCGCGGACCTTTCCATTGCCCGATTGCCAGAGGCATGCCCAGTAACAAAGCGATGAGCATCGAACCGAAAGCGATCAGTACGGTGACTACGGCCGCGCGCGTCAGTCGCCATACAGCTTCGCGCCAATTGAACGTCGACGACGTGATGTCGTAAGCGACGTCTGTATTCTGCTGCTCTGGTTGTGACTTGTTCTTTTGCAGCTCAAGCTGCGCGTCGTTCCACAGTCCCCACTTGCGCAGTATCTTTTCGAACGAACCGTCGTTGATAATCTGGTCGATCGCCGCGTCGACCTGGGTCTTCAATTCATTATCGCCTTTGCGTAGTCCGACGTTGTAGGTGCCGCGGAAGAAGGGATCGCATGCGCGCTTGAGCGTGGTGCTCTTGCTGACATAGAAGACCTCGGCGGGGACGTCCATGATGACCGCGTCGATCCGTTTCAGCTCGAGGTCGCGATAAGCCGTCGGCGGTTCGGCGTAATTCTTGAAAGGCACGCCTTCCTTTTGCAGCAGCCGGGACGCCGCAGTATTGCCCAGCGTGCCCACGACTTTGTTCTTGCAGTCAGCGAGCGAATGAATCCGGTCATCGTCTTTTCTCACGGTCAACGCGAGTTGGAAGATGTAATACGGTTTGCTGAATTGAATCTGCTTCTGTCGATCGGCGGTCGGCTCCAGACCGTTGACGATCACGTCGAACGATTTTCGTTGCAGCGCGGAAACCAGTGTCTCCCAATCCGACGGCACAAACTCAGCCTGACGTCCCATCGCCGCCGCGAGGGCGTCAACCATCTCTTTTTCGTAACCGATGTATTGATCGGGATGAGTTGGATCGTTGAAGACGTACGGCGCGCCGCCGCTCGGGTCGGCGCCCCAGCGCAGCGGTTGCTGGGCTTGCAGCGAGACTACGCTCAACAAGCAAATAACAAACGATGTGATCAATCGCCGATGCATTCGCGGCGCATATTCTAACCGATCATCGTTTAGAAGCCGGACTTTTCCGGCGGCGATGATGAGGAGAGATTGTCTTGGAGGTTCTTCGCGCCGAAAGCTCGCTGCCAGGCCGCGAAAACACTTTGTCCGCTTGGCGGGCTTCATGTAGGATTGCGCCGCTCGATCAACTTCGTTCGCGCTTCACGCTAATGCGGGCAGGATGCCCGCGCTCCAATCATGTGCATTGACAGACGAAATTTCTTGCGTGCTTCGACCGCTCTCGCCGGCGCGGCCATGATGCCGTCGTTTGCCTTCGCTGACACCAGTAAAGTCGAAGCGATTCAGCAGCGACAGGATGTTCCTGATTTGATCCGGAACCTGCGTCCCATGACGAAAGACGTCGTGCCGATTACTCAGGAAGAACGGCTGGCGCGCATCGCCAAAGCGCAGCGGCTGATGGGCGAACAGAAGATCGATGCGATCTACATGGAGTCAGGCGCCAGCATGTATTACTTCACCGGCATGCGCTGGGGGCTGAGCGAACGCACGTTTGCGCTGGTAATTCCGCAGAAGGGCGAAGTCGCCTGGGTCTGTCCTAAATTCGAAGAAGAACGAGCGCGCGAACTCATCAAGATCGGCACGAACGACATTCGTACCTGGGAGGAAGACGAGAGTCCTTTCCTGCGCGTGGCGCAAATTATCAAGGACCGCGGCATGCGTTCCGGTCGCGTGGGCATCGAAGAGCGGGTCCGCTTTTTTATTGTTGATGGCATTCGACAGGTCGCGCCCAAGCTCGAATACGTCAGCGCAACGTCCATCACCGCCGGCTGTCGCATGTACAAGTCACCGGCCGAACTCGCGCTGATGCAGAAAGCCAACGACCTCACGATCATCGCGTATCGGGCGACCTGGGCCACGATGCGCGAAGGCATGACACAACAGGAATTCGCCGGCAACTGCGCGACTGCGTTTCGCAATCTCGGCGTGCAGGGCGGCATCTTTGTCAGCTTCGGCGAGTACACAGCGTTTCCGCACGGCAGTAGCAAACCGCAGATCCTGAAGGAAGGCGACATGGTTTTGATGGATGACGGCTGCAGCGTCGAAGGCTATCAATCAGACATCACGCGCACGTTTGTTTTCGGCAAGCCCACGCAAAGGCAGAAGGATGTTTGGCAGATCGAGCGCCAGGCGCAGGACGCAGGATTTGCCGCCGCGAAAGTCGGCGCGCCGTGCGAGGCGGTCGATTACGCCGCGCGCAAAGTAATCACCGATGCCGGCTTTGGCCCTAATTACAAAACGCCCGGCCTGCCGCATCGCACCGGACACGGCATCGGTCTCGAAGGTCACGAATGGACTTACTTCGTGCGCGGCAACAAGACGCCGATTCAACCCGGGATGTGCTTCAGCGACGAACCGACGATCGTGATCTACGGCGAGTTCGGCGTGCGTTTGGAAGATTGCCTCTACATCACTCCGAGCGGTCCGAAGTTTTTTACGGACCAGAGTCCCTCAATCGAAAAACCGTTTGGGTGAGCTGTGGCATTAAAGAAAGGAGAACCGGGAAATGGGCGAATCAGGTGATCTATGTCTTACGACATTCAAAAAGCATTGGTCTGAAGCACAGATTGATAGTCCGATGCAGACGGCAGCGCGTTATGATGACGTCGCCAAGCTCTTAATAACGATCGGTGGTTTCGCACTAGCTGCACTTGGCGCGATGGTTCGAGAAGTTCTTCCGGTCATGACCGCGACCACACGCACCATTTCAGGGGTCGCATTTGGTTCGATGTTGTTCTTCTTTACGTTCGCGGCACTCACTTGCTACTGGTCGCCGAAGATGTGGGCTGAAAAGATCCTGGAGTGCCCCAATGATGCAGCGCTTGAAGCCTGTATGAAGGAATGGTGCGTAAACATTCG
>DATANL010000281.1:0-8026 GCA_036266295.1 Pyrinomonadaceae bacterium
ATCGCTGCGCGTGCCGACCACGGTGACGTTATCACCAGTAGTAGTTGGCGTACCGAGCGCCACGTTGGCCACGCAGTTGGCGTCAGCATTAGCAACTTTGTCCCCCGGACAAGCGATGGAAACAGCTCCTCCTGTTTGCGTGACGGTCACCGTGAAACTGCACTCGCCTCCGCCTTCAGATGAACTCGAGGTAACCACCGTCGTGCCGACCGGGAAGAACGAACCGGAGGCAGGCGATGACGTAACCGAGCCGCAGCTTCCGCCAGATTCCGTCGCAAACGTAACGACCGCCCCCGAAACAGTTTCTGAAGGATCGGCGGGATTCGGACCAGTTGTATCGGAAGTCACGGTAATGTTTGCCGGACAAGTCAGCGTGCATCCGGTCGGTGTTCCCGAACCTGATACCGAACCGGTCGACGATGCAGACGTCTCACCACTGATATTGTTTGTGTCGGTCGTGACCGAGACCGTATTTCCAATCGAAGTGCCCGCGCCAACACTCCCTACGAGATACTGCACGGTGAAAGTAGTTCGCACTCCGGCAGGCAGGCTGGTAATAGTGCAAACAACATCGCCCACATTCCCTACGCCTGGGTCAGTGCACGTAATGCTGGGAGGATCAATCGGTCCATCCACGGCCTGGAAAGTTGTAAATGATGGCGTGGGATTAGTGAACTTAGCGTTTACGGCCGCATCTGGTCCAAAATTGACCATCGTGATTTCATAGGTCACGGTCGATCCGGCAGTAACAACATCACCACCCGTTCTCGAGGTATAAATTTCGACATTGGCATTGGCTTGAATCGGATTCCTCACCACGAAGTTTGCGCCGGCCAACCGTCCGCCACGGCCAGTCACAATAACTGCGCCCCAAGTACCGAGATTGTTTTCATCTACGAATCCTCCATCCAGAGGAGTCGTTGGCGTAGCTGGAACTGGAAAAGAAATCGCCTGCGGGCTAGTGGTAATGGTCGTAGATTGACGAATAACATTCTGAGGATCCGCAACCACGAGCCGTTGCCCGATATATTGCGACCCACTCACGGTAATACAGACGTTCTGATTAAGATCGAAATTAGTCTCTGCAGTCGAACATGTATTTTCTTCGATTGTAATCGCCGGCGCCTGGAACGGAGCAAAGAGTGCTGAGCCAGCCAGAGAATAAGCCGCCAAACCCTTGGTCGCCGTCACCGCGGCCGAATTACCGCTCAACGTGGCCAGCGGCGCAACCGTCTCTGCGCTTTTCGGCGTGATGGTTTTCTTACGCGCGATTGACGAAGCTTGCGAGCCGGAGTAGACAAGAGCCCCAACCATGGCAACCAGAGCGATCAGCGCACCCCAACGAACTAGACCGTTCCTGGACCACCTGCGGCCAGCGACTCGGGAACGGTCCTTACGATAAAAAAGATTATGCGGTTGGGCGGGATTCATACAGTTTTCTCCTTCTATGGCGGACTGTCGGGGTAAGGTTAGGCCGAGCCTGTTTATTATTATTTTTTGGCGGCTTGCCAGACACGAGGTTGCGGTCTCGCTGCTGGTGGTAGCTCACTCCTAACTGGAGCGAAAGTTTCTACACGCAACCAGATGGTTTGTCAATACTTTTTTCATTGCAGAACGCTTCACTTTGACCGTGGTGTTGCTGGTCACAGGTGTCCACAAACCCTTGCAACCAAAGCTCAAGTGTTAGTAGTTGCCAGATCTGAAAAGCCCAATCGGCCCGACCGTTGCGGTGCTCTTGGACCATGCGCTGAACCGACTTTGGATCGAACAAACCGCGCGTTTTTATGCGGCGTTCACTGAGAAGATCACCCACCATTTCGGTCAAATCATTTCCTAGCCAGTGGTCGATCGGAGCGGCGAAGCCCGCCTTTTTCTGTCGGAGCACTTCCGCCGGCAGCAGCGGCCGCATCGCTTCCCGGAGAATGTACTTGGTAGTGTTACCTTTCAATTTCAAACGTGGCGGGATGTTCCAGGCGACCCACTCGGCAAATTCCCAGTCAAGAAACGGGACGCGCGTCTCAACTGATGAAGCCATACTCATCTTGTCGTTGTAGGTGAGGTTAAGACTTACCATGAACGCTTTGGTGTCAAGATAGAGCATCTGATTTAGAAACTCAGCATCGGTAACCCTGTCGAAATACGCGAAGTGCTGGGCGCGCGGATCTTCCCCGTTGATAGTTGCGCGGGTTGCGTCACTGTACAAAGACTGCCGCTGCGCAGCGCCGAGATAGACACTATCCATTACGAAGCGCTCTCTCGGTGAAAGGGAGCCGCTACGGGCCATTTTTTTCAACAAACGGATGCGCCCCTTGAACCGCGTATCGCGCATCGAAGGCAAGGCAGCGACGAACGGCTCGAGCAGTCTCGTCCGGAGAGCCGGCGGAATGCGTTGATACTTCCGGGCCAGATAGTGGGCTTGATACTTCCGATAACCAGCGAACAATTCGTCGCCCCCGACGCCTGACAGCAATACAGTCACTTGCTTACTCGCTTCGCGGCTAACGAGATAAGCGGTGATGATCGCCGGATCTGCCGTCGGCTCATCCATGTGCCAGGTCAATTTGGGAAGCAACTCAACTACATTCGGCTCCACCACAATTTCGGTATGCTTACAGCCGAAGTGCTCAGCGGTTCTGCGGGCCACGTCAGTGTCATCAAGCACAACCTCTCCCCGCCGATACTTTTTGGGAAAGGCAATGGTGAAGGTGCGCACAGGTTCGGCGCTGTGCTGAGCCATGGCAGCGAGAATACTGCTGGAATCCAGGCCGGCGCTCAGGAATGCCCCCAACGGCACGTCGCTGACCATTTGTGAACGCACGACATTTGAGAAGCGTTCGCGCAGCTCTTCACACAATTCTGCTTCCGGATGAGTGAACTGCTGGTCAGCGGAAGGAAAACGCAAATCCCAATACTGCGTTAGTTCCAACGCTCCATCCCGGATAATTCCGTAATGTCCCGCGGGCAGCTTTCTGATTCCCTTAAACATCGTGAGGGGATCGGGGACCCACAGAAAGGTAAGATATTGCTGAAGCGCATGCAGATCGATCTCAGCGGTCGTCTCCGGCAGTTCGAGTAAAGCCTTGGCCTCAGATGCAAATCCGAACCGATCTCCTTTTTCGACATAATAGAAAGGCTTGATGCCGAAATGATCGCGAGCAATCATTAGTGACGGCCGTTGTCCTCGGAGATCGAAGATGGCGAAGGCAAACATGCCATTCAGCCGTCGCACAAAATCCGGCCCTTCCAATTCGTAAAGTCGCAGCACCACTTCCGTGTCGGTGTGGGAGCGGAATCGAATTCCTTTACTCTCCAACTCTCGGCGCAGCGTGCGAAAGTTATAAATCTCACCGTTGTAAGTAAGGACGATGTCGCCGGTGTCATTTGTCATCGGCATATGTCCGGCGGCAGAAAGATCTATGATGGCCAATCGGCGGCTTCCCAGGCTGAGATACTCGCCGCCTGGCAATCGCTGATCCCAGACTCCTCCGTCGTCCGGGCCGCGATGACGTTGCACCTGCGTCATCCGCTCGATCGTTTCGCGGTCGCCCCAGTTAAATGTTCCGGCTATTCCACACATTTCTCTTTGCCAACAACCCGATCATTCAGTTGTTCGTTTCCCATTCTCTCGGTTAGCAGCTGAAAGATTCGACGATAGGTCGCAATTGAATGACCTAATGTGTGATGCGACAGGATTCGCGAGCGCGCTGCCATCCCCATTGCCTGCCGAGCTGTTTCGTCGTCCATTAGTGTTTTCATTGCCGCCGTGAGCGCGTCTGAATCGCGCGGCGGCACGAGTATGCCGGTTACGCCATCCTGAACAATTTCAGGGACGCCACCGACGTTGGTTGCAATTACCGGTAAACCAACCGACATCGCTTCCAAAATCGAATTGGGAAAACCCTCGGCGTAGCTGGGAAGCACAAACAGATCAGCAGCCTGATATTCCTCAATCAACCCGCCGCGGTGAGAGATTGTCCCGACAATTTCAACTGCGTCTTCCAGCTTGTGCGCGGCGATTGCCTGTCGCAAACGCGGGCCCTGATCGAACAATGGGCCAATCAGCTTCAACTGAAACCGTTGACCTTGCGCTAATAACTTACCGGCAGCGGCAATCAGTTCGTAAATGCCCTTGTCTTCGATCATCCAACCGACATAGAGAATCCGGACGACTGCAGCGCCCGATTTAACCGCCGCTGGTGAAAAAATATCGGTGTCGACGCCACCGGCGACGATCGAATAACGTCCATCCGGAGCTAGTCCGCGAAAGTATTCAAGCCAACCCTGCGACTGCACCCCCACGACGTAAAACCTGGCAAGCCGACGGCTTAGCATTCCTCGTGAAAAGGCAGTAAGCGATTTTTCAAATCTCGGGAAATTTCCATCAACCATTACTACTGCAGTCCGCACTCCGAACAACCGTCCGATAGCTGCCCAGGTCGTCTTTTCCCAGAATGATCTAAAGGCCCCGGCGAAACACAACGCCCCGGCCGGCCGATACTGGAGCATCGCCGTCGTAACACGAGCCAACATTCTAAAGCCCGCAAATATCCGCCCGAGGGATCCGGAACTTTGAAGCGTGGTTTCGACTACGCTGATCGACACGTCGTCAAAGTTCCCGCGCTTCAGCAGTTCGACAATGCTGGCGATTCCTCCGTAGGGTGGCGGCAACGGGCCAAAAATAATTACGTGTCGCCTGTTTCTCACCTGGTGGTTTTGATGTGAAGAAGAGCCCGGTTCAAAAAGCTCGAGTTAAGCCGTGTTCGATGGTTGTAGTCCGGCGACGTCGTGGCGTGGCGTGGTTTGCTCCTCGGATGTCGAGCCCGTTTCACCCTCCGGAGTGATTTGTGAATCTGCAATGAGAAAGCATGTTATGGCGGCATGAATCAGCCAGCTGTCCCAGTAAATTGCGTTATTGAAGAACATTACGCCAAACGCCAGGACGCCAAAGACGTACATGCGAAATGTCCGATTACGAGGTGCGAACTTCTGGCCAAAGCGAAAACAGAAAAAGATGAAAGCAAGGGTAATTGGTATTCCGGCGGAAATGAACATTGAGAGGACACCGTTATCGGAAAAGATGTACTCCTGGCGATAGCCCTGGATCAGGGTCTCGGGCGTCGCTCCAGCCAGCGCCGTATACGTACTCTCAAAGATCGCATTCAATCCGATCTCATATTTCGATTGACGGAGACCGATATCGTCCCCCATTCCCTCAGACATGCGACCTCGCATGCCACCTACCAAACTGCTGGTTGATTCAGTGCTCGCGTATGCAATTGCCAGCGCCAGGACGACGCCAAAAACAACCAGCAGCAAGCGTTTCTTATTGCCCGACCGCTCGTACATAAAGACGCTTGCACCAAGCACCACGATGCTGGAAATCATCGGCCAACGGGATTGTGACGCCATGATGCCAATCAGGAGCATCGAGATGGCGCCGATGCGGATGATCGCCGAGCGTTGATAGACTAAAGCGGCTACGATTAGCGCCAGTAATAGAAAGCTCGAGAATACATTGATGCCCGCCGACAAACCGGACGCTCGCCCCCCTCCTCCGGTTGCATATAACATCTCGGCTTCGGAGCCTTCCGGAACAATGCGATAACTAATTAATCCGATGACGTACAGCAAAGCGACCAGAGCGGCAATTACTCCATTCGCGATAATGATGTTAGTCGCCAACGTGCGCGCGGATGCTCGCTGTAACGCATATCCGGCCACCAGAACATAAACGGGAACCAGAATCAGATAGCGCAATCCAACCGCCTGGCGCAGCGTGTCGTTGATCGTCAGATCGAGGCGCCATTGATACCGCGCAAAGAGCACCACGGCCATCAGGGCGAAAAACAGAAGCGCCTGCACGAACAGGATCGGCTTGCGAAACATTGCAATCATGGTGAAGATCACAAAGATCGCAACCGTGGGCACCACTGTTACTTCCGCAGCAAATCCAAGGATTTGGTAGTGAAAAATGTCGTGCAGCACTTCCGCGTAAGGCAAATAAGCAAGGAGCGCGAGCAAGCTGTAAACAGCCCAATCCGGCACCGTACGATCTCTCGGATCCGTACGAGCCGTGGGCCTCTGCCGTAGTGCGGCGGGAAAGCTGTCAGACTGGGCAACCATATATTCGAAAACAGCGGTAAATCATAGCAGGAACGATCTTAGTCCGGCGAATGAACGCGTTTTTCGCCAGGTGACTTCGGCGAGGCATCTTAATCTTTCCAAGCGACCTACGGCTTTGTCTCGACCCTGCAACCCTCTGATGGTTAGCCGTAAAGCATCGTCCATCTCGGCTAAAGCCAACTCATATTCTGATCTAATCAGTCTGCGCTTGAGGATCTTCAACACAGACTCATCATTGGTCCGGGTCAGCAGGTCTTTGAAAAGGTCGTTCAGTGCTCGATACTTCTTCGTGCGATCGCGGCTGATGTTGCCTTCGTGAACACGGTAGCGAATCAGCATCTCATCTATGTATTCAAAGCGGTGACGCAACGATATCTGCAGCCATTTATGATAATCGGCCGCCAGAGGAATTTCGAAGAACGGTCCCGCCTCATCGAGACAGCTTTTTCGAAGCAGCACGGACGATTGCGGGATAAAGTTGGTGTGCAAGAGGGCTTCGAAAACCGCGCCGCGGCTGGGTGGTTCGACTTCGAAAAAAGACTTAGGTTGATTTGGTTTCGCGGGCCCGTCCCTGAGCAACTCACCGTCACTGAAGACCAGACCGACTTCAGGATTTTCATCTAATACTGAAACCTGTTTCTCAATTTTATCCGGGACCCAGACATCATCCGAATCGAGGAACGCAACGTAATCTCCCTGCACATGCTTTAAAGCGAGATTGCGCGCCGGATAGGGACCCTTATTCTCCTGATGAAGCAAGGTAATTCGCGGCAGGAAACTTGCCAGCACATCGGCGGTCCCATCGCTCGATCCGTCATTGACTACGATAAACTGCGATGGCGGCAAGGTCTGCTGTAATACGCTTTCAATCGCGGCGCGCACCAGGTGTTCCCGATTGAACACCGGCATGATGACTGTCACCTTGGATGCATTCTCAGCCACAGATCAGTTTGTCAGATCATCAAGCGTGAAATTCGGAGCGCTTCCGTCTTTCGAGTGAGAGAAAACCCGGCACCACACTTCGAGAATCAGGAGAGTCCAAAGCTTCTGCGAAAATTGCTCACGAGTGCCCCGTGCTTTTGCCACGGTGTTATCAACTCCAGCGCGGGTCAACAAACCTAAATCGACCGCTTTGCTTTTTCTGTATAGGTTGCTGACAACGTCCGCGAGTCCCTTCTCCATCCAGGCTGTTACCGGAGCGCCGAATCCCCATTTGGGTCTCGTCAGGATCTCCGCAGGCAAAATCGGAGCGAAAGCTTTCTTCAGAATCTTTTTCCATTCGCGTCTTATTTGCCCCACTTTGAACGATCCGGGCAAGCCGGCGCAAAACTCTACCAGCCGATAATCGAGGAATGGAGTCCGCGCCTCGAGCGACACTGCCATGCTCATTCGGTCCGTTATGTGCAGAATGTCGTCAGGCAGATACGTGAGCATGTCTACAAACATCGAGCGGTTAACGCGGTCTCCGTTTGGATACCAGCTGAATTCGCGATCGAGATTGACTGAATCTCGAAATGCCGGCCCCATTAGGTTCTGTTTTTCCGCACTGGGAAAAACGGCGACTCGAGTGAGATATCGAAACGCATCCGAGAATTGATTTCGCTCGATGACGCTAGCCAGGCCCGGCTTGAAGTTTCGCACGAGTGGCACGACCATGTGTTTCTGAACCGACACCGGCAGCCTTCGGTAAAGGTGCTCGACCGGAGGACCATCGAAGTACCGCCGATATCCGCCGAACAACTCATCGCCACCTAATCCGGACAAGATTACTCTTAGTTCATGGCTGGCAACTTCTGAGATTAGATACGTCGGTACGATGGCTGAGTCGGCATTCGGTTCGTCCAGGTGCCAAACCAGCTTCGGCAAACTCTGAATCGCATCATCGACTCGAACCACTTTCTCG
>DATANL010000282.1:0-2665 GCA_036266295.1 Pyrinomonadaceae bacterium
AACCTATCTTTATGTCGCTCGATTTGGCAGAGTATCAGGCGCAACTCGATCGCGCGCTGTCATGGCTTTTAAGTGTTGCGGATCCGCGCGCAATTGAACAACCGGAAATCATACCGCCGGTAATTCGACTCGTGGCAATGCAGACCTCGTGACTCAATTCATCAGACAATTACGTGTCTTGCTACTCGGGCTGTGGTTGGGCGCCGCCGTCTTTTTCGGCGCGGCCGTAGCGCCGGCGCTGTTCGGTGTCCTCCGCGGCGCGGGCCTGGAAAACGCAAATGAACTGGCCGGGTCGGTGGTCACCCGGCTGCTCGGGTTCATCAACCGGGGCGGTGTCGAGATCGCCTTGTTCTTACTCGTCACTGCCTTTTTCATAAATCGAAATCGCAGCCGGCTGGCCCAGGTGGCCGAGGTGATTTCAATCGCGATAATGGCTATTATGACAGGCGTAAGCAATTGGATAATCTCAGCCCGCATGCTGGCCTTGAGAGCGTCGATGGGCACAATCGATCAGGTCTCGCCCGCCGACGCGCGACGCATCGAATTCGATTCGCTGCATCGTTATTCGGTGAGGGTGATGGCGGTCGCGCTGGTCGCGGGACTCATCGCATTTTTCCTGGCCAGCCGCAACCAGCCTGAGCGTAGCCGGACGTGGTACTAGCCCGACCTCAATTGGACATAGAAAGAATTATCGTGGAAACAATCGAACAAGCAGCTCAATGGCGCGAGCGTTATCGCTCATGGAGTTCGCGTCGCAACGGGGACGATTTGAAGAATTATCCGTTCGTCGAAAACACCCGCGCGCCTTTTTCACCTGCGCGTCGCGCTTTGCCGCTGATGAATCTGGCTCTGATCAGTTCAGCGGGCGCTTATATCGACGGCACCGAGCCATTCGATACGAACAATTCTGATGGCGATATGACCATCCGCGAGATTCCTACCGAAGTTCATCCTCGCGATTTGCAATTTGCCGGACGCGGCTACGACGATCAATTCGTTCGCGCCGACATGAATGCGCAACTACCCCTGGCGCGACTGGCCGAACTTGAAGAGAATCGCGTTATCGGCCAACTCAATTCCGTATTCTGGAGCTTCTGCGGTTTCATCCCGGACGCGGCGATGTTTGTCGAGACGGCCTTGCCCAGGCTGGTCGATCGTCTCAGACACTACGATGTGCAGGGCGCACTTTTAATTCCCGCCTCCGAACTGTGTCATCAAACGGTCGGCCTCGCGGCCCGCGTCATCGAACAAGCCGGAATTCCCACCGTGACCGTGGCGGTGAATCAGACGGCAATCGAACGAGTGCGGCCGCCGCGCGCCGGTTATTACAAGGGCCAATTTGGTTGCGTGGCCGGCAAGCCCAATTTTCCGGAATATCAGCGCCGAATCATCGAAGAGGCGTTGCGCTGGTTGGAACCGATGGGCGAACCGGGCATCCGCAAGCTGGGAGTCGAACTCGAAAGCCAGGTCGAAGCCGCGCGCGGTGAACGATGATTTGGAAGTGCGCGAACTACTTTTGCGACAAAGCTAGTGCGCCGGCGCACTCCAAATGAAACGAACCATCCTCCGATCGCTCGTCGTCATAATCATTCTCGGCATCGGTTACTTGTTACTTTGGCCCACGCCGATCAATCCCGTCGCGTGGACTCCGCCGGCGGCGCCCGAACTCACCGGCGTGTACGCGCAAAACTCTGACCTTTCGAAAATCGAGCGACTCGCGATCGACGGAAACAAACCGGAAGACGTAGCCTTCGACGCGCAAGATCGAATCTATTGCGATGACGACACGGGACGCATTTTTCGTTTCCAAGCGGACGGAACCAGGCCCGAGCTGTTTGCCGAAACCAAAGGCCGACCCCTCGGATTAATCTTCGACAGCTCAGGCAATTTAATCGTCGCTGATGCGGTGATGGGCCTGCTCTCGATTGCGCCAAACGCGCAAATCACGGTGCTGGCCACTGAAGCTGAAGGCGTGCCGTTCAAATGCACGAACGATCTCGATGTGGCTGCGGACGGAACGATCTACTTCACCGACTCGTCCATATTTCCGCTGACCGAGTTACGAGAAGATTTGCTCGAGCACCAGCCGCACGGCCGCTTGCTTGCTTACGACCCGACGACCGGGCAGACGAAAGTGGTTCTGCGCGATCTCTATTTTGCGAATGGAGTTGCCGTCAGTCCGGACCAAACGTTCGTGCTCATCAACGAGACCGGCACGTACAGCGTCCGTCGTTACTGGCTGAAGGGCGAGAAAGCTGGAAAGTCCGACACGTTCATCGATAATCTGCCGGGCTTCCCGGACGGCATTTCTTCAAATGGAAAAGACACGTTCTGGCTGGCGCTCAATCGCCGCCTGCCCGCCGTCGATTGGTTGTTGCCCCATCCGTTTCTGCGAAAGATAGTCTGGCGCTTGCCTTTGTTTGTGCAACCAAAACCCAAACGGTTCGCATTCGCGCTCGGCCTCGACGTAAACGGCAAAGTGGTGCGCAATCTTCAGGATTCATCGCCGCAATGCTTCAACCAAATCGCGAATGTAGTCGAGCATAAAGGCAATTTGTATTTCGGCAGCATCGGCGAACACGCGATTGGCAGAATGCCGGTGCCGAAGTAAGAGGAACTCAACGGCTTGGCTGTGATATGGAGTGCGCCGGCAGAGCGAAGCGGC
>DATANL010000283.1:0-2276 GCA_036266295.1 Pyrinomonadaceae bacterium
CGAATAGGCTGCGGGAAGAAACACAGCTTCGAGGCATGGCCCGCAACGATACGGTAAATCGTCTTATGGGGCAGCCCATCACGGAACACGACATGTTTGTGCTATTAGCGTCGGGGCCCGACCAAATCAGCGCCAAGGTGCATAAGTTAGTCCACATAGTTAAGCAATATGGGACAGCTCCGTTGAACATGAATCTGGCCGTTCACTAGATCGAGCAGCGTAATCGCGTCAGGCTCAAACAAGCCCGCGGTTTCGCTTCGCGGCGGCAAACGATCGGTTTCATAACGACTTGAGATTATTCAGACGCCCAACTCCGCCCACCATTCTTTGCGCAGACCTGGGACGGCATGTCTGATGAAAATACCAACCCCAAACCAATCAATTAGATTCCTCGCGTTGTTAGTCTGTCTGCTTGCATGTCGATTCTGTGTGGCACAGCCGCAGGCACGGAGTCAGTTGTTCGTCGTCGAGAAAAACGGCAAAATCGGCTTTATCGATCAGACCGGAACGGTGGTCATTCCTTTTCAATTTGATTCGGCGCAGGGCTTTTCTGAAGGCCTCGCCCTCGTGACCATCAAAGACAAAAAGTTCTTCATCGACCCGAACGGCCATGTTTTATTTGAGGCAAATTACGACGTCATCAGAAATTTTTCGGAAGGCCTCTGCGCCGTCAATATCGGCGAGAAGAGAATACCGAACCTTGGCTTGATTTCCGATCCGGGCAAGTGGGGCTATATCGACAGAACCGGCAAGCTCGCCATCCCCATGAAGTTCACTCATGCCGAGGACTTCAGTGAAGGCCTGGCGGCGATCAAAGACGGAGACAATGGGGCGTTTATTGATCATGAGGCGAAGAAGGTTTTTGAAACGCCGCTCGATGTGACACTTGGCTTTCGCGAAGGCATTGTCGGCGTGCTCTATCACGGCATGCTGGCGTATTTCGATAAGGCCGGGAAGAAAATTTCGCCACCGCTCGGCTACGGCCCGAAGAGTCATTCATTCTCGGAAGGACTGGTGCCAGTTGAAATCAAAGGCAAGACGGGTTTCATGGATCGAACCGGCAAAATCGTGATCGAACCCCAGTTCGAAGATGCGGAAGACTTCAGCGAAGGCCTGGCTCCAGTCAAAGTGCGGAGTGAAGAAACAACCTGGTGCCCGCGCGATGCGGCTGGTTCGCGCAAGGGTTTTACGATGAAATGGGGTTATATCGATAAGACCGGCAAGGTCGTCATTCCTGCTGAATTGGAATCAGCCGCTCCTTTTTCGGAAGGTCTCGGTGCGATTAATCAGTGCGACCAGGGATTCTTCATCGACAAGACCGGCAAGAAGATAGTCCTGGGGAACTTCAGTTATGTCTCGCCGTTTGGCGCCGGCATCTCGCGAATCAATATTGGGGTGGATCGGGATCGGCGGTGGGGATTAATCGACCGCACCGGTAAGATGATTTGGGGACCGGCCGAAGGATGGTAGGGAAAGGTTTAGTTCGCGATGGGAAATGAAAAGGCCTGCGATCACTCGCAGGCCTTTTTCGTTTGCGCACGCAAGCTAACAACTTGCGCGAGGGTTACTGAATCGTATCGGTCGATCCCTTGAAGCCGTGCATGGCCTGCTTCAAAGTCCACTTCAACACCCGCTTGGTGTCGTAGCAGTAAGCGAGAATGTAGTTGCAGGTCGACAGACAGTGCTTCGAACACTCCTGCTTCATCGTATCCAACTGCGCATGATCGAACTTCGGATTCTCGATGGTGCCCCAGTCGTGACTCGCCGAGTACATCGGGAAGCATGGCGCCAGCGTGCCGTCGGTGCGAATGATCAGCGAGTTCTGGCCCGCGCGGCACTTCCACGGCGGCACTTCACCGCGCATGAGCTGCTTCATGTCCTGCATGTGCTTGCTCTGGTTGACCATCTTGTAGCCCTGGTTGTGGCGCTTGTCGTCGAGATAGTCGAGCAAGTCATCAACCTTTGAGTAATCGTCGGGCGTCAGATAGGTGACGTTCTCGTCGAGATGCTTGAAGTGATCCTGCTCCATCATCGGCGACTCGTTGATGTGATAGTCGGTCGCGATGCCGTGGTCGTGAGCAATCTCAGTCAACTCTTTCACGTCGTCCATGTTGTTGCGGCAGATGTTGATATTGAACATCACGGTGTAGCCGTAGTGATGCTGCCGCTTCACGAGATATTCAAAGTACGGACGAATGGGATCCAACGCCTTCGGCAGCGACTTCCTGTCCTTCACTGAATCGACCGCGAGGTTCACCGTGGCCACGCCGGCGTCA
>DATANL010000284.1:0-5411 GCA_036266295.1 Pyrinomonadaceae bacterium
AAAGTTAACGTCACTAATTGCCAATCGTTCGTGCCCGAGGGCGCCGGCGGCGACGTAGCCAACGTTTTGCCCGCGAGACTCTTCACTGCCAGTTGCGGAGGCCGCGCGCTGGCGAGACCATCGGTGCGAACATAGAACTGAAGTTTATATTGCGTGTCGGGTTCTACGATCACGGTTTGCCATAGCGGAATGCTGTCGAGCTTATTTGGCGATTTGAAAACAATCTTCAGGCTTGATTGGCCGCTGTGTGCGTGCGACTTGTCGGTCGTCATCTGGGCCTGTGACTGCAAATCGATTACCCAATGAAACAGGTGGTTATCATCGGCCGTCAGGGGCGTTTCGAATCCACCGTTCCAAACCTGTTCGGCTGACGGCAGCTCGGCGGGATTGGTTTGGGTCTCGCGCAAAAGCGACAGCGCGGCGTGATAATAATTTGCCGCGACCAGGGCCTTAACCATTTCATCGAAGGTCGCGGTTGCCAATTTCCGATCAGCCGCATTGACCGTCTGGATCACGCGCAAAGCCTCGTCGACCTTTTTGGCATTGATGAGGCTGAGGGCAAATTGAAGACGCACCGAGGGGGAAGGCAAAGCTGTCGCGATTTTCGTTTGATCGTCACCAAAGACTTGTGAAGCCAAAGCGAATACCGGCGGTTGCATGGTCACATCGGCTTCAGCCGCGCGCGACAGTTCCACAAATGCTTCGTCGGTTCTGCCGGCGCGCAAAAGCAAGTTGCCGTATTGCCAGCGCGGGTTGGAATACGAGGGCGCCAGCTCAACGGCGCGGCGCAGAGCTTTCTCGCCGTTGTCCCGGTCACCGGTGGCTTCGAGTGCGCGGCCAAGTTCCATCCAATAACGATAATCGTTGGGCTCGACCTCTACGGCCTGACGGTATTCGTCCACGGCTGCCGCCAGATTCGCAGCGCTAAAATTTCTTTCCTGCAACGAGCCCAGCCGCCAGTGCGCGGCGGCACTGTCCGGCGCCCAGCGCGCGGCCAGTCGGGCCATCTCAATCCCGTCGGCGTCGGGCGTTGAGGTGTATTCCGCCACGACATTGCCGACGTACCAGCGCACGGCGAACCACGCGCCCGACAGCGCGAGCAGCGCGGGAAGTATCAGGATCCAACGCAAGGCCCGAGGATTGAAGGTGAACGTGATCGCGGATGAGTGTCTGGTCTGCGGCACTGGATTAAGAGTGGGATTTATGAATCTCCGTTCACTGATGTCGGCACACTCTCGAGCGGATTATCCGAAATTGACTCCAGCCTGATCGACAAACGTCGCAGCTCTACGTTATGAGCTTCGCAGTGACTCAGGATTTCCGCGATCCGCTCGGCGGAAACTCGCGGGCTCGAGATCAGGACCTGCTCAACGTCGTGTTCCTTTAGAATTTTGGGCAGCAGTCCATTGCCGCCGAAGACTCTGAAGCCGTGTATGAGTTTACCGTGCTTGGTCCCGTCGTCGTCCATGAAACCAATCGGAGAGTAACTCAGCTCGCGATTGTTCAGCAGTTCGCGCAGCAGCAATTCGCCTGCGTCTCCGGCGCCGTAGATCAATACGCGGCGGCCATCGGATTTCGCGCCCGACGGCAAGACCTGGCGGAAGAAACGAAACGCGATGCGGCTGCCGGCCAGCAACGCCAACATCACCAGGGCGTCCACCAGAAATACGCCGCGCGAGAACCCTTGAAAACGAAACTTGAACAGGATGACGAGCATGCTGAGGACCGAGCCGGCCGCGACCGCCTTAGCAAACGCCAGCAAGTCGTCCATGCTCGTATAACGCCAGATACCGCGATAGACCCCGAACACGAGGAACGCTCCCAATCTAAAAACGACCAGCACCGGAAGCGTACGCAGAAATAATTTCCAGGCGGGGCTGTCGGAAAATGGTCCGAATTTCACCGCATAGGCTGACCAGTACGCGAGCACCACCAGGATCACATCGAGTAGGACCTCAAAGATCCGTCGCTTGTAAGAGAAATCGATTAAGAAAGCGTAGAGCGCGCTTTCGTTTGCGACGTGCGCCTGGTCCTCCTGGTCATATCCCTTCACCCCCGCGAGGTAAACGCCGAGCAGCGTCAGCCCCAGAGTGAAAAGCGCCAGCAACGCCAGACTGACATCCGGCTTTAATTGGCGGACAACTATCGCCAGCAATCCGGACAGCGCCGCGAGTCCATAAAGCAGCCACACGGCGCGTTTCTCTGATAGTCCGAGCGCGACCAGCCGGTGCGAAGTGTGATCGCGGCCGCCCTGTGAAGCCGCGCGGCCCGAGAGTTTGCGCAGGATCGTAACGAAGGTCGTGTCAAAGATCGGGATGAACAGAACCAGAATCGGCACGGCCAGCACCGGCACGAAGGCACGCGACCGGCCGCCGGACAGATTTATCAAGGCAGCGCTGGAAAGAAAGAATCCGATGAACATCGATCCGCTGTCGCCCATAAAGATCGATGCGGGATTCGAGTTGTAGATCAGGAATCCCAGCAGGGCAGCGGTGAAGACGCCGAGCATCATCGCTTCAGTTGTCTGTCCGGCAGCGATGAAGTTGAAAGTAAGGCAGGCCGACGCGATGGCCGCGATCCCGGTCGCCAGCCCATCCATGTTGTCCAGCAAATTGATCGCGTTGGTGATTCCGATTAACCAGAAGATCGTGATCACCATGTTCGCCGGCAGCGATCGCGTCCACGGAAGCAGCAAACCATAATTGACAACGGCCGCTGCGCCGATTACCTGGCCGATCAATTTTTGATAAGGCTTGATGTGCAGCCAGTCGTCGACCAATCCCACCAGAAACAGAAATGACGCCGCTCCGATCACTATCCAGCCGTAGCTGGTGTGCGGCGCCAGCGCGAGGTACGTCGTCACGACGGCCAGCCAAATTCCCACGCCGCCCATCATCGCGGTCGGATGTTTGTGCCAACGATCTGTCTTCGGTTTGGCGACAAACCCCCAACGGCGCGCGAGGCGGCGCACGATCGGGGTCAGCGCCGCCGCCAGCACAAACGACACGATCGGCGCGACAATGTTTGACGGATTAATCGGGAACATGCACCTGGAACTGCTTGAAGAAAAAGCTAGTCTTTGCAGAGTTAAAAGGCAAGCTGATAGCGCGAATTGGTAATTTGCGACCTAAACATTGGCAAATGGAGCTTGTGACTCGCAAGTTGGCAACTTGCGCTACGCATGAAGCACAAGCCAGGCGGCCATCGCGGCATGCTTCTCGTCGGCGCGCCAGGGCGCCGAGACTGATCGACGTAAGTCGTCGAGACAGCGTTTGATCTTGGAATAATCGCCGTCAACCAACGCCGCCGCGGCTTGATCGAAATCTCGATCTGAAAAACTTCTCCACTTCAGGCGATTTGCCTCAGCGCCAACTTCCAGCACGCGGCGAAACAAGATGCCTTCGCCGGCGTGCGCGCGAATGTGCGGATTGCCGATGCGCGCGAGGTCGCGATCCGGCGCACCGACAACACCAACGCCGATTACTTTGTTTCCGTTCGCCTTGAGTTCATCGATCATCTTCGCGAGGGCTTTGGCGGCCACGCGTTCGATTGCCTGCGCGGATTTGCCGGCGGCTTTCGGCCATTGCGACCAGGGCAAGTCCATGATCGCGTGATAAGGCTGGGCCGTCGCCGGAACCTTCGGGTCGATCAGTTTGATTTCGGTTTTGTGAAGGAGGACGGGTGCTCCAGCTGGTCCGCCGAGAACCACGGCAATCGCGCGAGCGGTCTTGGCGCGCAACCCGATGCTGACGAGATTGGATGGGTTCACGTGTGTTGACTGTAGGGGCAGGGCTCGTCCCTGCCCGCCGTTCGGTATTACCTAAGCGGGCAGGGACGAGCCCTGCCCCTACACAAGCATCTCATGGGTGCGTCATCTCGTCGGGCTTGACCCAGGCGTCGAACTGCTCGCCGCTGAGCAAGCCGAGTTCAATTGCCGATTCGCGCAGCGACGTGCCTTTCTTGTGCGCGTTCTTGGCAATCTTTGCGGCGTTGTCATAACCGATGTGCTGGTTCAAAGCCGTCACCAGCATCAGCGAGTCGCGCAGGTATTCGTCGATTTTTTCGCGGTTGAGGGTCATGCCGTCGATGCAGAACTCGACGAAGCCGTGACAGGCGTCATGAATCAAACGAATCGAATGCAGCAGGTTGTGAATCATCACCGGCTTGAACACATTCAATTCAAAGTTGCCCTGCGAACCGGCGAAACCAATCGCGGCGTCGTTGCCCATCACCTGCACTGCGACCATGGTCATCGCTTCGCTCTGCGTGGGATTTACTTTGCCCGGCATGATCGATGAACCGGGTTCATTCTCGGGAATGACTAACTCGCCCAGGCCGCAGCGTGGTCCCGAAGCCAGCCAGCGCACGTCGTTGGCAATCTTCATCAAAGAAGCTGCCAGCGTCTTGATTGCGCCGCTCGCGAAAACGATCTCGTCGTGCGCCGACAAAGCCGCAAATTTGTTCGGATGAGATTTGAAAGGCAGGCTGGTCAGCTCGGCGATCTTCTTGGCCGCGCGTTCCGCGAATTCCGGATGAGCATTCAAACCGGTGCCGACCGCGGTGCCGCCAATTGCCAGGTCGTACAATCCTTCGAGCGCTTCCGACAGTCGGGTCACATCGCGTTCCAACAAACTGGCCCAGCCCGACATCTCCTGGCCCACCGTCAGAGGCGTCGCGTCCTGCAGGTGCGTGCGGCCAATCTTGACGACGTCCTTGAATTCTTTGGCCTTCGCGTCGATGGCGTCGTGCACCTCGCGCACGCGCGGTATTAATTTGTTCATCTGCTCGGCCGCCGCGATGTGCATCGCCGCCGGAAAAGTGTCGTTCGACGACTGCGACATGTTCACATCGTCGTTTGGATGAATCGGTTTCTTGCTGCCCATCACGCCGCCGGCAATCTCGATCGCCCGATTTGAGATCACTTCGTTGGCGTTCATGTTGGTCTGCGTCCCGCTGCCCGTCTGCCAAACGCGCAGAGGAAAATGAGCATCGAGTTTACCTTCGATGACTTCATCGCAAGCCCGGGCAATCAGCTCGGCCTTCTCTGCCGGCAACTTTCCAAGATCCTGATTCACCAGCGCGCAAGCCTTCTTCAAAGTCCCAAACGCGCGAATCATCTCGCGCGGCATCACGTCGTAACCGATGTTGAAGTGATGCAGGCTCCGCTCAGTCTGCGCGCCCCAATATTTATCCGCGGCCACTTCGACCGCGCCCATCGAATCAGTTTCACTGCGAGTTGCTTTCGGATCTTGGCGCATTGCGTTTTGAGACATCGGGAATGGTTTTCTCCTATGAACGGTGGATTGTACACCCGATCGAAAGGCAATCTGAGGTAGTGGTTCAGGACCCTGGCATTCGCCCGGGCTAGAGCCTCAGGGTCAGTACCATCCGCGTCAGCGGATGGGTCGAGC
>DATANL010000285.1:0-4865 GCA_036266295.1 Pyrinomonadaceae bacterium
GGTGAGACACTTGAGGTTGCTCGATGCCACGAAGCACAACGGGGCGGTCATTGAAATCGGCGTCGCCTTTGTCGGCAAACGGCCGCCGGATTCGTTTCTCAAAGATCCATCCACGCGATACGACATTGCCAATCTGAAATCCGGGATGTGGGCGCTGCAAGAAGGATCGGCCGAGCTGCTTTCCGAAGCCGATCCGTCAGACAAAAGAAATGAGACGCGGCACACGATTCCGATGGAAATCACGCTCGAAGTATTTGGCGGTGAGCGGGAAGCGCCGCAAATCGAAAATACCGTCACGGAAAATATCAGCCAGCGCGGCGCTGCAGTTTTCACCGCATTGAATCTGGAACGAGGACGCTTCGTGAAATTGAGGACGCGCGACGGCATTGAAGTGCTGGCGGTCGTGCGCAACCGGATCGTCGGAGCTGACGGCATCGCGCGCCTGCACTTGCAGTTCGTCGGTCGTGAGTGGCAGTTCTGAAGTAGCGCGCCGCAAGTCCGCAAGTTAACAACTTGCGCAAGAGTCGACATGGCAAAGAAGACGGAGTTTTATTTTCCCCGAGACGTTCTGGTGATTGAAATTGATCGCCGCTGCGCGGCCGAAGACTGTCGCGCTCGAAACCAGGTCAGTTTGACCAAACTTGAGGCAATTGAGTACCGTGGCTTCGCTTGCTCGGAATGTGAAATCTGGAACGACGATCAGTTGACTCAATCAGAAATGCCGGACTCCTGGAACGAGGGCAGCATTCATTGATTGAATCGACAGCCAGGCGTGAATCTTACGAACAGCATCGAAGACACGACCCAACGAAACGGTGCCCGGCCTTATCCGCCGATGATGCCGGAATGGGCATTGGAAATCCTGCGGCCGATCGTGGGGTTCTTTAGTCGTCTGTTCTGGCGGGTGCGTTGGCGAGACACTCACAACATTCCGCTGACCGGCGGCGGCATCATCATCGTCGCCAATCACCAAACTTATATTGATCCATTTTGGGTGGGCGTGCCGGTGCACCGCCCCATCCGCTTCCTCGCGTGGGACGCAGCGTTCAGCTGGCCCGTCGTAGGTTATTTTTTGAAACTGTTCGGGGCCTGGCCGTTGCAGTTGGAAGGAAGCGACCCGACCCCCATTCGCAGGTCGTTGCAGTGGATTGGCGAAGGCGGCGCCGTCATGTTGTTTCCCGAAGGCGGCCGCGGCAATCCCGACGGCACGATGAAAAAGTGCAAGGCGGGCGCGGTGCGCATGGCGCTGGAAGCGGGTGTGCCGATCCTCCCGGTTACAATTCGCGGCGGCGAGCGCGTGTGGCCCAGCAGCTTGCGGTTGCCGCGCATCGGTCACACCGTCGAAATCATTTACCACCCGATCATCCAGGTCGAACAAGGCGAAGACGAAGCCGTCCGCGAATCGGCGCGGCGCGAGACAGAACGGCTGGCAGGAATAATTCGATCCGCACTTTAATCTGTCCGCCGAATTTCAAAAAACGAAACAATCGATCAAGTCGCACGTGCTAGTGAAGCATGATCGCAAAATCGCGCGCGCTGTTAATGCTGCTGGCCATCATCGGCCTGGCGCATTCGCAAACCCCAAATGAAGTTCGCATCAATCCGCAGCAACCGACCGTGTACTTAACGCCCGAGCGTCTGACGGGCGACAAGTTATGGTTGCGCTTGCACAACAACTCTCGTTGGGCCATCAGCTTTCGCACTGAACAACCAGTGGAAATTACCGTACCCTTTCGTTTAGCGGACGGGCGTGAGGTCAAGGCGTTGATCGAGGGCGCTGAAATTTCACCTAAGTACGTGATTGACAATCCAATGATTGGTGGGTCCTCTGTCAATTCGTGCTCGAGCTTCGAACAATGGTTGACACCCGGCACTTCGGCATTGATGCCGGTGCCGGTGGAAAGACTAAAGCCACTCGCCTACTTTTATGTGAACTTCCGGTATGAATGGGGAGGCGACGGACACGAGCCCGAACATCGCGTTAGATTTGAATATTACCCCGAAACAAAGGTGCCCGGTAATAACTAAGCTCACGCCAACAGCACTTCTCTCATCTGATCATGGATCAATCCATTGCTGGCAACGATCGGCGGCGAATAGATGTCCAGAGGTTCACCTCGATATTTCGAAACGCGCCCACCGGCCTCTTCAATAATCAACGCGCCCGCGGCAACATCCCAGGGCTTTAAACCTTCTTCCCAAAATCCATCGAATCTGCCGGCGGCGACGTAGGCGAGATCGAGCGCGGCAGCGCCATCACGTCGCACGCCCTGCGCCTTCATGATGAAGTTGGCGAAGTGCCGGGCGAATTCATTGCGCTCGCGCACGTCGTAGGGAAAGCCCGTGCACAACAGTGCGGCGGACAGATTCATCGTGCCTGAGACGCTGATGCGACGGCTGTTGAGCGACGCCCCCTGTCCGCGTTCGGCCGCAAACATCTCGTCGCGGATCGGATCGTAAACGACGCCGATCTCCATCCGGCCCTGGTACGCCAATGCGATCGAAACACAGAAGCAGGGATAGCCGTGGGCATAATTGGTGGTGCCGTCGAGCGGATCGATGATCCAACGCCAACCACTTTCGTGATCGTCGGGATTGCTGATGCCGGATTCCTCGGCCAGGATGCTGTGACGCGGATAATGCGTCTTGATGCGATCGATGATGACTTTTTCCGACGCAAGATCAGATTCAGTGACCAGATCGATTTCGCTCTTGTTGCTGATTTTGACGTTTCGGCCAAAACGGTCGGCCAGAACGCTTCCCGCCTCGCGCGCAGTTTGAATGGCAAAGTCGAGCAAATGAATTCCCCAGTGTCCTCTAATTAGTTAATGTGAATTTTTACCACAGAGGACGCGGAGGTACACAGAGGAGTGTGACGAGGGATCGTCCGCGATACGATGTGAGAATGGCCCAGCGCTTTAGCGCTGGGTGTCGGAACCGCGAGCGGTAGCGACCGGATCAAGAAGTCCCGCTGGTTTCTGAGGGTTCCTCCTGATCCGGTCGCTACCGCTCGCGGTTCTGACACGTGATCTCCGCTAGACAGACTTTTAACCAAGTTCTAACGGCTTGAGCGGCAGTAGCGCGGCGAAACAGTTCATCTTCTACACCCAACACGTTAAATCCTTCTCCCTGATTCAACATGGACGACAGTTTCACACTCGCATAAAATGGCGCGCACAATTCACGAATAGCAGGAGTCGATCAATGACGAAATCAAATCTCTCACGAGTCACGAATAGAGCCGCGAGCGTCGCGCTAATTTTTCTCTGCTTATCGGTAGCTGCGGCGCAGTCGCTGGGGCCAACGGCCCGCACGTCGCGTTACTTCGAATCAATCCGCAACTCGCCTCCTCAGTTGCTGGCGTTTCTCCGGCAGATGCCGAAAGGCGCTGACCTGCATAATCACCTTTCCGGCGCAGTATATGCTGAGTCATATATTCAATGGGCCGCAGACAGTGGTGACTGCATCAATGTCACCACCATGTACGCATCGCTGCCGCCCTGCACCACTGGACAAGTACCGATCGCCAACGCGCTAACCAGTGGATCGCTCTATCGTCAGATCATCGACGCGTGGTCGATGCGTAATTGGCAGTTGTCCACCCAAAGCGGGCACGATCATTTCTTTGACACGTTCGGCAAGTTCGGCGTCGCCACTTATAACCAGAGCGGCAGGATGCTGGCCGAAACGGTCGCGCGCGCGGCCCGCGGCGGGGTCAGCTACATGGAACTGATGTTGACGCCGGACGGAACGGCGACAGGTGTGCTTTCAAGTCAGATCGGCGACAAAGTCGGGTGGGACGGAAATCCTCAAACCACTCTGACGAAATTGAAGAGCAACGGGATCGACGAAGCGGTGCCTTGGACCGCCAGGAACCTCAGGGAACAGGAAGCCGAAAAGGATCGCATTCTGAAATGCGGCACGCCGCAAGCCGATCCCGGGTGTGCCGTCGTCGTTCGTTACATTGCACAGGTGGCGCGCGGCGGATCTTTGGGACCGGTATTTGCGCAGATGGTCACCGGTTTTGCGCTGTCCAATGATCCGAATTCGAAAGTCGTTGCTTTGAATCTGGTGCAAGCCGAAGACGCTCTGCCTTCGATGCAGAATTTCTCGGTCCACATGCAGATGCTGCAATTTCTCCGCACGCTGTATCCGCGCGCGCACCTGAGTCTGCACGCCGGCGAACTCGCGCCGGGCATCGTGCCGCCCGACGGTTTGTCATTTCACATTCGCGATTCCGTCATGATCGCGCAGGCGAACCGCATCGGCCACGGCGTGGACGTGATGCATGAGACAAACGCAGATGGACTCTTGAAAGAAATGGCGAAGCGCCGAGTGATGGTGGAAGTCTGTCTGACAAGCAATGACGTGATTCTGGGCGTCAGCGGATCGCAGCATCCATTGTCGACATATTTGAAGTATGGCGTGCCGGTCGCGCTGGCAACCGATGACGAAGGAGTTTCGCGGTCTGAAATCTCGCGTGAATATTTGCGGGCCGTAGAAGATCAAAAACTCGACTACGCGCAATTAAAAGCGATGGCCCGCAACAGTCTCGAGTACTCGTTTGTCGCCGGCGCTAGTCTGTGGAGCGATGCGAAGAAGACTGTTCCGATCCGACAATGCAGTTCAGATCTGACAACGATGAAGTTGAGTTCAGGCAGTTGCCGTCAATTCATCGAAGGCAGCGAAAAGGCAAAGCTGCAGTGGAAGCTGGAAGAAGAGTTACGCGCGTTTGAGAGCAAGTGGTAGTCATGCGGATTACCCGTGGGATCCAAGTCGCAACAAGAGGAACATCATCGCGAGAAAACTTAGAATGAAGAACGCCGTTGCGAGTGCGATCAGAACTTTCTTGACTTTGATCACAT
>DATANL010000286.1:0-4401 GCA_036266295.1 Pyrinomonadaceae bacterium
GTAAGAGCCGCTGGGCAATTCGCGAAAGACAAAAACTCCATTGTCGTCAGTAACCGAGAGACGGTCTCCCTTGGTCATGGTCTGCAGCCGCACCGAAACGTGGCCTTGCATGCGCTGGCCGCCCGGCAGCAGAACTGTGCCCGAGATGGCATTGCCGCCGCCGAGACCCGTGTCCATTCCTCCCGGCGGGGTGAGAACTTTCGTCGGGGGCTGGACCTGGGCCATGGCCGCGGTTGCGAAGCACAACGTACAAGAAACTGCGAACAGAAGTCTGAGCACGGTTTTCGCAGACATGATCTTCCACCTCCATCACACCCCTCACGGGGATTCTATGGGTTGGTATTTTGAACCGTTAGTTGCAGAAATGAAAACAGAGGCGTTGCCGAACAAGTCCGACAACGCCTCTGGAACAGATCGAACGATGAGATCCGAATTCGGATCAGCTTATCAACTTCGTCGGACTAGAACGTCAACTGCGCGATGATGTTCATCTGGCGTGACGTGCCACGCTGACTGGTGACGCGACCGAATGAAGTTGAGTCAAAGTTGACCGTACCATAAACGAAGTTGGGATGGTTCAAAACATTGATGGCCGTCCCCTTCAGTTCGAACCGGACACGTTCAGTGATCCGGATTCTCTTGGTAACGCTCAAGTCAAAGTTAAAGTAACTCGGACCACTGAGGCCGTTGACCGGGAAATCGCCGAGCGTGCCCGGCGCGGGCGCCGCCATCAAACCAGCCTTAAGGGTGGAAGACGTCGCCTGACCGGTCGTCGAACCAGTAGTGCCCAGGGTTATGTCGAGGAGATTCGGGTTGACAAAGAACACGCCGGTCGGTGTCTTGAACAGGCCGACGTTTTTCTTAAACTCCTCGTAAGTGATACCGACCAACTGCGCGCCGTTGTTGGCCGTGTTCTGATTGAAAGTCGAGCGGCCTGATGAAACATAGAACGGCACACCAGTCGCCCAGGTAACAATGGCCCCCATGCTGAAGCCGCCCACGAGTCTTTCTACGAAGCCGTTGGAATCGTGCATCCATCTGCGGCCGTGTCCGAACGGAAGATCGTAGATGCCGTTAGCAATGAACCGCTGGGTCTGATCCTGCGGTGAACGGCGATAATCGGACTTCTTGGGAAGGCGCAATGACAGGCGGTCAACCAAATCGCTCTGGTTGTTTCCCTGAGCGTCAGTCGCATCACCCATGGCCTTGCTCCAGGTGTAATCGGCCTGGAACTGCAATCCATTTGAGAACCGGCGGCGCAGCTCAAGCTCCATGGCGTTGTAGTTGGAGTAAGAGTCGTTGGTCAGGGTTCTCACGAAAGCGGCGTTTGGATTTGCGACGAAGAAATTGCCAGCCAATCCCAGAGCCGGATTTTCGCGGTTGGTCCGGTAGGTCGAATTGAACGCGAGCGTATTCGCCAGGGCGCCAACGTTATTGTCTCTCAAATTGTTCAGGAAGGTCGTGCTGGTATAGGCGCTGGCGGCAGCCACCAGAGAACCACCCGTTCCGGCAGACCCAAAGAACTTATCGAAGAGCGGCAACGCCACACAACCGGCGCAACCCGGAGCGAAGCTGGCTCCGCCGCGAGCAGTGCGATTGATCTGAGCGTTCTTGAATTCGTTGAGGAACCCGTTTTCGAAAATGTTGACTTCGTTGATATTCAAAGCACGCCAGGTATTGGGTGCGTAGTTACCAACATAACGGGCCTCGAACGCGGTGTTCTTGAAGATCTCCTTCTCGATACCGAAGTTCCACTGGTGAACGTACGGGGCGCGAAGGTTTGGATCGGCTGTCCACAGACCGCTGCCGGTATTGACCAGGAAATTCTCTCGGTCAGTGATCGGCATCTTGAAAGTCGGCAGGTTCAAAGGCACACCCGCGGCAGTCAGCTGGCCGGTGATATTCGAAGAATTTACCGGGCTGGCTTGCGTTGAGGTATTAGCCGTTTGGATCAAGCCGGGGTTGGTATTTCCGGTTCCCAGCAGGTTGGTGAACGTGGTCACGCCGTCGTGCACATAACTCTGAGAGTATCCGGCGCGAATCGAGCTGGTTCCTTCATCGCCAAATATCGTATGCAGGAATCCGGTCTTAAAGCTCGGTGACCAGGCAATGCCTACAAACGGAGCAAAGTTGTTCCAGTCATTCTTGTAGAGGCCTTTGCCGGTTTCACCACTGACGAAATCCAGTGTGGCGAAGGCTTGCGTGTTACTTCCGGGAGCCGCGGTCGGCTTGAACAGATTGCCCGGACCGGAGATGCCCCAGATGGCGTCGTAATTCGTTGGCTGAATCGCCAGGCCATTAGGCACCGTCGGCACACCCATGTAGTCCCAACGAACGCCATAGCTCAACGTAAAGTTGCTCTTCATGCGCCACTGGTCCTGCATAAACAGCGCCAGGTCTTTTTCGTCGACTTGTCTCAGGCGAGTATAGCCAGGAACAAATCCAGACGTCGGGCTGCTGACATTCAGGGTCAGGTTCGAGCTGCTGATGAGGCCGACAATCGATTGATACACCGTGCTGGCCGCGGTCAGCTGAGCTGAAGAAGCGCCGGGCAAATTAGTCGACACGCCGCCGGTAGTAATACCGGTCGGATTGCCGTTGTTGCTGCCGAGCTGCTGGGTCTGAACGATGCCGGCGTCGTTGCGACTGATGCCGAGCACGTTCTGCCAGTCCATACCCATCTTCAGCAAGTGGTTGCCTTTGACCCACGAAAGCGTATCAGTCGCCTGATCGACGATCGTGTTGCGCGGCTGCGGCAGGAACGTGTTGTCGTAATTCGTCAGCACGCCCGGTAACGAGATGAAAGGCACGGTCTGCGGCGCGTCGCGATTGAAATCGACCGGAGCCCATTGACGGCCGAAACGGAACACGTTGGTTACGTTGTTGCCGAAAGTCGAGACGAGTGCCGGAGTGACGAGATTTCGAGTTGACGCCTGGAAACCATTTACTCCACCCGGGAATGGCGCTTCCAGTCCGTTGGTGGTGACATCGGGGAACGTCCGGGTGAGCACGCGGCTCAAAACAAATTCAAGCTTGTGTGAACCGAAGCTCCGATTCTTGAACAGTTGATGGTCATACCTGAACACGTATTTATCGTTCGAGGTAAGTTGGTTGGCGTTGAACTGGAAGCAGCTGATATTGCCCGCGCCGTCACTGCTGGAACAGGTGGAATTGTTGGGAAGAGGTATCTGCGCCAGATGCGCCGTCATGAAGGGATTCAGCGTATTGAACGGAACGCCGGGCAGCGCCAGCAGATTAACTGTCCGCGGAACACCCGAAGTGATTCCTGCCGGGCAGGGGTTGGTCGCCGTGCAGTTTGGCGTATACGTGAAGTTCCCGTTCAGAGCGGACTGAGTCAGCACGGTGCGATTACGCGAACGCGCGTCGCTCTGCACAAATCTTTCGTACGAGAAGAAGAAGAAAGCTTTGTCCTTGCCGCTCTCGAATGCTTTGCCCCCTTCGCCGAATTTGGGGAACCACATCGGTCCGCCTACGTCAAAACCATCATAGTGCTGACGCAGAATCGGCTTCGCAGCTTTGATTGCCTGGTTGAACCATACGTTAGCGTCGGTCCAGTTATTAATAATCTGAAGGAAAGCGTGGCCGTGATATTCGTTGGTGCCACCCTTGGTGACCAGGTTGACCTGGGCAGCGCCGCGGCCGGCATCAGATCCGACCGTGCCGGTGGTAACGCTGAATTCGTCTGTCGAGTTCAACGATGGAGTCGTGAGCGCAAAGAACGAACTCGTCTTCACAAAGTTGTCCATCGCGTTGATGCCGTCCTGCGTAAGGTTGACTGCCGTTTGTCGCAGGCCGCTCACCGACGATCCGCGGACGTCGGTTCCGACGACCGCGATACCCGCCTGCAATCCAGCGAGATTCACCGGGTTGCGATCCGCGAGGGGAAGATCGACGACCTGACGTGTATTGATGATGTTGGTGATGTTCGGAGTCGTGCTGTTAACCACGTCCTGCGTTGCCGTAACGGTAACGGTTTCACCCTGCACACCAATCTCCAGGGGGATGGTGACCGAGGTCGTCTGCGAAACGGAAACAATGATGTCGTGCGACACCGCTTTCTTGAAACCCTTGGCCTCGACCGTCACCGTGTAGGTGCCGGGATTCAGGGTTTGGACATCCGACACGCCTGATGTGTTGGTGACTGCTGTGCGGACCAGACCGGTCTCCATATTTGTGAGCGTAATTGTCGCTCCCGCGACGACTGCCTGGCTGGGGTCAGTGACAGTCAAATTAAGATTACCGGTCGTCTGTTGCTGACCAAATGCGGTCAACGCCAACAGAGCCGTCAGCAGGAAAGCGAATCCAATTGCTTTCGCCGTTCCCATCAAATGCGAACTTACTCGAAACACTCTAAAATCATTCATTGCGACTCCTCCAGGT
>DATANL010000287.1:0-3671 GCA_036266295.1 Pyrinomonadaceae bacterium
TCATTGATCGCGTTCCGGTAATCAGCCAACCGGGTGCGGTTGGTGGTGCCGACCTCGATCATGCGCACGCCGGATTGCGACATGACATCGGGCACGCGGAAATCGCCGCCAATCTCTACCAACTCTCCGCGCGAAACGAGGGTCTCAGCGTCGCGCGCGAAAGTGTTCAAGATCAGCAGCGCCGCCGCTGCACAGTTGTTGACGACGATCGCCGCTTCAGCTTCAGTCAAATCGGTCGCCAACTGTTCGGCGCGCGCGCTGCGCTTTCCGCGCCGGCCGGTGATGGTGTCGTATTCAAGCGTGCAATAGCTCGACGCTTCCTGAAGCGCCTCGCGGGCAGCGGGTGACAACGGCGCGCGCCCGAGGTTTGTATGGAGGATGACGCCGGTCGCATTTATGACTCGCCGGATGCCGCTGGCGATTTGCGTATGACGCAATTGCCGCAGCAGATTTTCAGCCCGGCTCAGCAGCGCCGCGCGACTTTCATTTTCGTCTTCAGAATTCGAAGTTGTGAGTAGCTGCCGGCGCAAAGTTTCGTTCGCAGCGCGCGCCAGAGCGGTCACCGCCGCGGCGCCCATTTCATCAGAAAGACGGCGCGCGGTCTCGCTTTTCAGGAGCGCGTCAACCGACGGCAGCGCTCTCAGGGCGCTGTTGTTGCCATTGGAATTGTCCATAAATCCCCTAAAACCAAGGCAGAATATCGCCTTTTTCGCTGACCGAAGCAAACCCGAGTTCGCCAAAAAAAGATCGTTGACAGCCTGCGAAGCCAACCCCTAGACTCAATTTAGTGGCGGCGACCCTGCTTGCGCTGCTCCAAGGAGTACCCCAATTGCCGAAGAATGAAAACAAACTGGCTCGCCTGGCAAAAGAGCGCCGCGAACGACTGCGTGGCGCCGGCGTCGTCGAAGTCGAGGTCAGCATCGAAGACCAGTTGGCGCGGATTGAAGACGACATTCGTAAGTTGAAGGTCGAATTTGATATCTATTTCAACGGCGGGACCAAGCGTCCACCTTACGATACCAAGCTGCGACTCGAGTCACACCTCAAACGTCTCTCTGATGATCGGACTCTCAATTTTGCGCAACGCTATCACTTGAATTCAATTCAGACGCGTTACGTATCTTTTCGGCAGTTGTGGCGCCGCACTATTCAGGAGCGCGAGGAAGGGCACGGCAGTATCGCTTCTCGAGCGCAGGCCCAGTCCCGCGAACGCGAATCAAACCCGTTCGTCGGTTCGAAGTTCTCATGCACCGACGTGCGTCACGATGTCCGGACGGTGAAAGACGTCTACGACGCCCTGGTTGAAGCGAAGCGAAGTTGTGGCGAAGGCTTGCGCGATCTCACTTTTTCAAAGTTTCATCGGTTAGTGATGGAGCGGACTGACGCGCTGAAAGAGAAGACTGGATCGGACCGGGTTACGTTTTCGGTCGATGTAGATAACGGTCACGTGAGTTTCAAAGCGAAGATTCAGAAGTAGGTTGCAGACTTTAGTCTGTGTCAGCCGCCATCAATCATAGACTGAAGTCTGTGTTACCAAAAAGAATAAAGGCGATCTCGGAATACCGAGATCGCCTTTTCTATTCCGCGTCTTCCGGGCTCACGACCGGAAGCGGTCAGTGGCAATGCTGTAAAGCAAAGCCGGGAGACTAAGCTTTTGTTACTTTTTCAGCCTGTGGTCCTTTGGGCCCCTGCGTCACTTCAAATTCAACTTCCTGGCCCTCTTCGAGGGTCTTGAAGCCGTCGCCCTGAATGGCGCTGTAGTGAACGAAGATATCCGACGAGCCTGGCTGCTCAATGAAGCCGTAGCCCTTCGAATTATTAAACCACTTGACCTTACCGGTTATTCTAGACATACCAACGAATCCTCCTAACGATTCGATCAAAACGGACGAGTAGTCAGCCCGAGTTGGTCAGAAACTACTTTCCGAAAGTTAATGCTGTGAGCCGGACGCGCTTTCTGTTGGGGCGCAATACGGTAACACAACTTACAAATGCACTTTGCTCACACAAATCCTGAACCGAGTGCACATACTTCGAGGCAAAAACAGAACCTCTTTTTCTTGTTTCGCTTGCAAATCGAAATGCCAAGGCAGGTGTAAATCCAAACCCTTGCATTCATTGAAACGACGGCGAATCCTAAACGATGCCGTTTCGGCATGTCAAGCAGAAAGTTTCCGGCCGGGGCGGTTTGCCTGCCGCCGCAAGTCCTCTGAATGTAGCGAGTTACTCGTGCTTGGTGGCGCACTTGTCGCTCAACACCTGCCCGGTTCTCCTGGCTTGCGCAGCCAAATACGCAAGAGTTGATGGAGATTGGCCCGTTAAGTTGCGAATTTCAGCCATTCAGCGAATGCCTGTGATGCCGCGCTTCATACTCACCCTGGCGATGACAGTAGGGGCAGGTGACGAGATAGGTAGCGCTAAGCGAACCCTTTCCCTCTGTAAGATCGGGAAACAGGTACAGAACCGAGTTGCAGTGCTCGCAGGTAACGATGATGTACCAGGAGCCAGCCTGTGGCTCGATGGACATGGGGAACTACTTTCTGTCGGGGGTTGGGACGTGGCGCAGGTGGAGAACTCGAGTAGTCGCCTCAGTTTTTCAAGCTTAAGAACGACGCCCGACTTTCTCCACCAGCGTAGAAAATATAACTCACGGGTCTGTACGTTGGCGGACGCGCGGACTGTATGGCCAGCGCGAAATGAGGATCGCGCCAGAGTTGATAATTACCAACCAAGGCTGAGCGCGTCGCGACCGTTTACTGCGCGCCGCGTCTGCTGCCGCCGCGCTCGAAAGATGCGGTCGAGAATAGCTGCCCGACAAATCAAGCAGAGCAGATCGAGCGTCCCGCTCCCATTTGAAAAAGTTCTACCCCCGCACATCGGACAACACAACTCCGCGGTCCTGTACTCATTTTCAACACGATCCGGCATGGGCGACTACTCCTTGTTCTTAATTAGATCAGAGTCGGGTGAGCAATCAGCGGAAGAGCAATAAAGGTGCCACGCGCGGGTGCCTTAGAAATGTTGTCCCGAAAGTTTCAATTTGTGATATAAGGGCGGGCAACCGGTGAAATGCTGGATGCATTCACCCGCGCGCCGGATGGGGTGAGGACATCGCAGGCGCGCCTCACATCATTGATGTGAGCCGGCGGCGCGAGGTTTTGGGAGGCCTTGCGCCGCCACCTTTTTTTGAAGATAAATCGACCCGGTCCGACGGCGCGTCAAATTCGCTTAACCAGACTCGCGATCACCATCACCAACTCGGATGATTCGACGGGCTTCGGCACGTGCATTTGAAAGCCGGCGGCCAACGCGCGCATTCGATCTTCGGCGCGAGCATACGCCGTCAAAGCGATTGCCGGAACCTCGCGCAGTTCTGAATCGAGGCTGCGCACCTTTCTCATAAACGCATACCCGTCCAGGGTCGGCATGCCGATGTCCGAGACGATGACCTCTGGTTTCCATTCGTCCAGCTGTGCGAGAGCCGCGGCGCCCGAAGCGCAAACAGTTACGTCTGCGCCGTGCCCCGCCAGCATGATTTTCAATAGATCGCGGGTCTCGGCTTCGTCATCGACAATCATGACGCGGACGCGATCCAGCGCAATGTCATCAGCCAACGATGCGACCGGCGTGACCAATGCCGCGTCCTCCTCCCGACTCTGTAGTTGGAGCGC
>DATANL010000288.1:0-1800 GCA_036266295.1 Pyrinomonadaceae bacterium
CAAACCGGCCTTCTCGGCTTTGCACAAAAACTCGCAGAATAGTGGTGGGGCCAAATACTGGGAGCGCCCTCGCCCGCATTGAGCGCGCAGCGCGAACAATAACCCGGACTCTATTTTCTTTGGACCTGCGCGTGCTGCGCACGCGTTTGCGGACGAGGGCGTCCGCGCTCCCAGCGTCAAGGCGCCCATTTCAACTTTGGATTGAGTTTTTGGGCAAAGCGGTCCCCGATGGATTCGGACTCTCCCGGCGCAGGCTAAACTTTCCTTCAATCCATCCTGCTTTCCTGATCCGCTCGCTACCGCTCCCGGTTCTGACACGTTAGAATCCTGAACATGGAACAAGCAGGGACATTTGGCGAGCTCAAACAGAGCGGCTACGGCGGCGTCTCAGTCAAGGACGAGATGCGCGCGAATCTGATCTGCAAACTGAAGCGGCGTGAAAAACTTTTTCCGGGGATTGTCGGCTACGACGAAACGGTGGTGCCGCAACTCATCAATGCGATCCTCTCCCGGCACAATTTAATCCTGCTCGGCCTGCGCGGCCAGGCAAAGAGCCGCATTATTCGACAACTAACGAATTTATTGGACGAACAGATTCCGATCATTGCCGGCTCGGAAGTTAACGACGATCCTTTTCATCCCATCAGCGCTTACGGCCGGCAGACAATTGAGCTGCACGGCGACTCGGCCCGCATCGATTGGGTCAGTCGCGACGCGCGCTTTGTCGAAAAACTCGCGACCCCGGACGTAACCATTGCCGACATCATCGGCGACGTCGATCCAATCAAAGCCGCAAAGGGCGGTCATCTCCTCAGTGACGAGTTGACGATTCACTACGGCCTGCTGCCGCGCGCGAATCGCGGCATCTTTGCCATCAACGAGCTGCCCGATCTCGCCGGCAAAATTCAGGTTGGGCTCTTCAACATCATGCAGGAAGGCGACGTGCAGATTAAGGGTTATCCGGTGCGTCTGCCTTTGGACGTGATGCTGGTGTTCTCGGCGAACCCTGAGGATTACACCGCGCGCGGCAAGATCATTTCGCCGCTGAAGGATCGCATCGGCGCCGAGATCATGACCCACTATCCGAAAGAGATTGAGCTTGGCGTCGAGATCACCAGACAGGAAGCCTGGACTGCCCGGGATGGCTTGCAGGATCGTCTGATGATTCCTGATTTCATTCGCGAAACGATTGAACAGATTGCTTTCGAAGCGCGCGACGACCAGCGCATCGACAAACATTCCGGAGTTTCGCAACGTCTGCCCATCACGGTAATGGAGTCGGTTGTATCCAACGCCGAGCGGCGCTCGCTGGTGACCGAGGAAGCTCAGGTGGTGCCGCGGATCGCCGATATTTATTCCGCGATTCCTTCCATGACCGGCAAGATGGAACTGGAATACGAAGGCGAGCAGATTGGCGCGAATCGCATTGCCAAAGACTTAATAAAACGCGCTGCGGGTGAAATCTTTGAGGGCTATTTCGTCGGCATCGACTTTGCCCACACGGTGGCCTGGTTCGATCAAGGTAACAATCTGCGAATGGCTGACACCGCGTCGGCAGACGAATGCATGCTGCTGCTGGAATCCGCGCCGGACCTGATTGAGACCGCGCTTATTCCTTTCGATTTCAATCGTAACGACCGAGCCCAGACGGTCGCCGCTTGCGAGTTCGTGCTGGAAGGCCTCTACGCTGAGAACAAAATCAGCCGGAATGAGGAAGGCGGCTACACGGCTGTGACCAAAGCCAAGAAGGATCGGCGTGGGATGATCTATGATGATCTGACGGAGACGGGGAGATATAGC
>DATANL010000289.1:0-2131 GCA_036266295.1 Pyrinomonadaceae bacterium
GCATCGTCCTGATGCCACTGCTGACAGCCTGCCAATTAAAGAGAGCAGAGAAACCCGCGGTGCCGGTGAAAGTCGCTGCGGTTGAGTTGAACTCGAGCGGCAACGGATCGCGGTATTCGGCCACGATCATCCCGCGCACAGAAGTGGAGTTGGCGTTCAAGGTGGGTGGGTATGTTGACGCGCTGCAACAGGTCCGCGGCATCGACGGCAGAATGCGCGACGTGCAGGAAGGCGACCGCATTTCCACGGGCGCCATGATGGCGCGAGTTCGGCAGAGCGATTACCAGGTCAAAGTTAGACAAGCAGAATCGCAGGCGAGCGAAGCGATATCAGGTGTTGACGCGAGCAAGGCTCAATATCAGGAAGCACTTTCTGACATCGCCTCGCGGAAATCACAACTCGCCGAAGCTGAAGCGTCCTACGTGAGAGCGAAACTTGATTACGACCGCGCGCAAAATCTGTTCGCCAGCCAGAGCATGACCAAAGCGAATTACGACGCGGCCAGGGCCCAGTATGACGTAACGACCGCCAGGGTCGAGACCGCTCGCTCGCAGATCCAGATGATCCAGGCCAAAGCAGATTCTGCGAAGGCGAACATCGACGTGGTCTCGGCCCAGTCACGCGGCGCGCAGGCCGTGGTGCAAGAGGCGAGGATTCCGCTACAGGACACGGCGCTAAGGTCACCGCTCAATGGAATAGTGCTGCAAAAATCGATCGAGAAGGGAACCCTGGTTTCGGCCGGGACCAGAGCATTCACAGTTGCCGACACGTCATCGGTCAAAGCGGTGTTTGGTGTTGCGGACATCGTGGTCCCGGAAATGAAACTCGGAAGGACCTTACCAATCGAGAGCGAAACCATGCCGGGCAAGGAGTTTCGCGGAGAGATTACGTCCGTGTTTCCTGCTGCCGATCAAAAGAGCCGGGCCTTCAATGTGGAGGTGACGATCCAAAACCCGGAATTCCTGCTGCGGCCAAACATGATCGTGTCACTCAGAGTGGAAACTAACCAAGCTAGCTCAGCGCAACTGATCGTGCCTTTGAATGCAGTGATGAAAGCCCGGAACAACTTCAACGGCTATCAGGTTTTTGTCCTGGAAGAGCAAGGCGAAAGACAGATCGCGCGGCTGCGTGACGTAAAGCTGGGCCAGTCTTACGGCAACACTGTAGCTGTGGCTGAAGGATTGAAAGAGGGTGAGCGGGTAATCACGACCGGCACCACGATGGTGAACGATAGCGATCAGGTAAAGGTGATTCCATGAAGCGAATTAAAGTCTTATTCAGGAAAGCGCGCAGAGACTTGCGCAAGTTGCGTCGCAAATCGTCCGGCAAAACTGTCGCGGCTGTTAATGAAGGTGGGGCGCACGCGCAGAGCACTTACACCGTCGACCGGAGTAAGCGGAACATCTCGCGCTTTTTTGTCGAGCACCGGCACATTAGCTGGGTAATGCTGATCGCCGTTTGCGTCTGGGGCGTTTTTAGCTATCGCAGCATGCCGCAACGCAAAGACCCGGACACGCCGGTCAAGACCGCCGTCGCGATCACCGTCTGGCCGGGAGCCAGCGCCGAGCAGATCGAGCAACTCGTAACCCGCAAGGTCGAAGAGAAAGTCGCGCAGAATTCGAACGTGGACAAGATCAAGTCGATCTCGCGCACGAACGTTTCAATCGTCTATGTGGAACTCGACGAGAACTTTCCCGGCACACAGACCGGCAAAGAATTCGATGACATTGCGTTGAAGCTCGGCGCGATCAACGACTTGCCCGAGGGCGCCGGACCAGTGAAATTCATCAAAGACTTCGGCGATACGGCCGCGCTGATGCTGACCGTCGCCAGTCCGAAGGTCAGTGACGCGGAGATTGATCTGCGCGCGAAAGAAGTAGCTGATTCCATCGCACATCACCGGGCAGAGTACGCGCAAACCGGAAGTGGCCGGCGGTTTACGGTTGCCGCCGCTCTCGGTCATCCCATGAACGCGCGCCTCTTGCAGGACCCGCTCAATCTGTTTGTCGATTACCTGAAAGAGAAGAACGCGGCCGGCGATCTACACGTCATCATCGAGCCAGGTTTTATCGGGGTCGACGGAGTATCTGAGTTGACCGATGAGGAGCTGCTTCGCTACACGCGGCAATTC
>DATANL010000290.1:0-6323 GCA_036266295.1 Pyrinomonadaceae bacterium
CTGATCTTACTCGGATTGGCCGCTGCGCTTTCATTCGCGATTAGCGCCCTGACCTTTGCACAGAACCCGGCAAAGGTTCTGCAGGCTGAGTCCAGGCCGCAACCGGCTACCGTCGAGGCTCCAAAGCGATCGGCGCCCTCACAGAAAGGGCCGACAGCGAAACGCTCACGCAGGTCTGATCAGGATCAAGAACTGCAGGCGCGTTCGCAAGCACGCCGAAGTCAGGATGATGAACGAGGAAGAGGACGCCGTGACGGTAAGCCGAGAGAATGGCGCATGCGGCGCGCACGTCCCTTCGACGGTGACCTGCGCCAACTTCCTCAGGAACGACCAGTCAAAGCGGAACGGCCGGAACGCGAAGAACCCGAGTTGAATCCGGAAATTTTCGTTCCGCCAAGCGGGGCACCGGAAACGGCGCCCAAGGAACAGCAGTCTTCGACAGCAGTGCCTAACCTGCAGGCCAATGCGCCGGCGCCGCCACCGAGCGCCAACTTCGAGGGACTTGACTTCAATAATTGGGGAAACGGTCATCCACCCGATACTGTCGGCGATGTCGGTCCTAATTATTACATCCAGGCGATCAATACCTCGCTCGGCGTTTATGACAAGGCGACCGGAACTCGCGTTGCAGCGTTCAGCTTCAACACCTTCATGAGCCAGGGCACCTTTGGCAACCTATGTGACACTAACAATTTTGGCGACCCGGTTGTGCTCTATGACACGTTTGAAGATCGTTGGGTCGTTACCGATTTTGCTTTCAAGCTCAGCAGCGGAAACGTCGTATCTCCGCCGGGGGCCTTTCAGTGTTTCGCCGTTTCGAAGACGGGCGATCCCGTTGCCGGAGGCTGGAATTTCTATTCGGTTCAGGTCACGGACTTTCTGAATGACTATCCGAAGTTCGGCATTTGGCCGGACGGCATTTACATGTCTGCAAACCTTTTTGGTTTTCCCGCCGGTTCATCGTTTGCCGGCCCACGCGTCTGGGCTTTGAATAAGTCCCAAATGTATGCCGGTGCGGCTTCGATTCAGGTCGTGTCATTTGATGGTCCCACGAATGACTTCACCCTGCTGCCCAGCAACGCTCGTTTACAGACAGGCACGCCGCCTACTGGAACACCGAATTACTTTATGTCGACGTCGCGCTTTCTGAATGCAGTGACGGTCTACAAGTTCCACGTTGATTGGGACCATATCGGGTTGTCGACGTTCACGGGGCCCGATATTCCGATTGCGGCTACGAGTTGGCCCAACAGCACGGCCCCCGCAGCGCCTTCGCTGGGAGGGAACAATCTCGATTCCCTGGCGACGCGCGCGATGATGCAAAACCAATACACGAATATCGCCGGCGCCGAATCGCTCTGGGTGGCGCACACGGTGCGTCGCGCGAGCACTCCTACTGACCTCACTGGATTCTCAGCGCCACGTTATTACCAGGTGCCGGTCACGAGCGGGACGGTAGGCCCGACGATAACGCAAGCGGCCACCTACGATCCAGACGGCGCGAACGTCATGTACCGGTTCATGCCCAGTGTCGCCGTCGACCGCGCCGGTAACATGGCTCTCGGTTACAGCACCTCGAACTCAACTACCAAGCCGGCCATCAAATACGCCGGAAGGTTGGCGACGGATCCGCTTAATACCATTACCCAAACCGAACAGGTCTTGATTCAAGGCAACGGCACCCAGGTCGGAAATTGCGGTGGCAGCCCCTGCACACGTTGGGGCGACTACAGTGCGATGTCACTCGACCCGGATGGTTGCACCTTCTGGTACACAAACATGTATTACCCGGTGGATGGTCTCGACCATCACACGCGGATTGGGTCATTCACTCTGCCTCAGTGCACGACCGTGGGCAGCGGCTCTATTCAGGGAACAGTCACCAGCAGTGTCGGCGGCGGACCGATCGGTGGCGCGACCGTGAACCTCGGTAACCGGACCGCTACGACCGATCCCGGCGGCTTCTATTCTTTCACGGGACTGCCGGCCGGAACTTATCCGAACATGACCGCGACTTTCCCGGGCTACACTTCTGCGTCCGCCAACAACGTAGTTGTCAATGAGGCGGCAATTACCACGCGGAATTTTGTGCTGAGTCCGGGCGCTAACAACGCTTGTCTTACTGACACCACGCAGACTGATTTTCAGAGAGGTGTCGGGACCAGCGTTGATCTGGCAGGAAGTCCTGGTGACGTAAGCTTGGCAAATCCTGCGACGCTTGACCAACAAAATACCTCGGTAACGAACAGCGGCTTTGGTTTTAATGTTACCAGTTGGGCGGGCCAGACATTTCAACCGGCGGTTACCGGGCAGCTGACCCGTGCAGACCTTGATTTGTTCTGTGCGAGTTGCACGGGCACCGCGCCAAACGTGATCGTTTCGGTCCGGGCCACGTCGGGCGATTTGCCGACCGGTGGGGACCTCGCGACAGCGACGATCACGGGCTTCAACAGCGGGTCCGCCGTTTTTTACAGCGCGAACTTTGCTTCACCGCCAACTCTTATAGCCGGCACCAGATACGCGCTCGTCTTCCGGCCGGTGGCGAATCCGTCGGCGGGAACTTACGCTTACGTTGTCAGCACGGGTAATTCGTACGCGAACGGGCGTTGGGTCGCGTCGGGCAACGCCGGAGTTACCTGGGCCGCTGGTCCAGCACCTTCGCGGGAACTCGGCTTCCGAACTTTCATGCGGACCGGCTTTGTGCCGTCAGGCAATCTGGTATCAGGAACCTTCGACGCTAATCCACATGCAGGCGGAGCGGTTACCTGGACCACCTTGTCGTGGACTGGAAGTACTCCAGCCGGCACGACCTTGAGGTTCCAGGTCGCGGCCAGCAACAGCCGGTTTGGACCCTTCAATTTTGTCGGGCCCGATACCACCGCAGCGACGTTCTTTACTACCAGCGGCGCGTCGTTGTCGCAGTTCAATGGCCTGCGATATTTGAAATATAAAGCCTACCTTGCTACCACCAACGGCGCCGTTACGCCAACGCTGAATGACGTGACGGTCTGTTTCACCAACACCGTGCCAATAACTTTGACCGTTAATTCAGCCACCGGCACTTACGGAGGAACGGTCAATCTTTCTGCGACCCTAACCGACGGTGTCTCACCATTGAGCGGTGCGACGCTGAACTTCACGCTCAACGGAAACGGCGCCGGAAGTGGCGGCACAGACGGTTCCGGCGTGGCCACGGTTTCGAATGCAAGTCTCGCCGGCATTAACGCTAATACCTATCCGAACGGAGTGGGGACGAGTTTCGCTGGCGATGCTACTTATATCGCCACTAGTGCCACCAACACGCTCACCGTCAACCGGGCCGATGCGACTATCAATGTCACTCCTTACAATGTTCCATACGACGGTAATCCGCACACGGCCACTGGAACCGCCACCGGCGTAAACAGCGAAAGCCTGAGTGGCTTGAATCTGTCGGGCACTACGCACACGAACGCGGGTAATTACACCGGCGATGGATGGACTTTTGCGGATGTCACCGGCAATTACAATAACGCCAGTGGGACTGTAGACGACGTCATCACGGGTGTCGGATCCACGACCACCGTCACAGTTAGCAACGCGAACTATGATGGCAATCCACACGGCGGTAGCGCACAGGTAACCGGAGCCGGCGGATTAAACCAGTCGCTGCCCGTGACCTACACGGGACGCAACACCACAGTCTACGGCCCATCAGGAACGCCACCGACGAACGCCGGCGATTACACGGCCGGCGCGAGTTATGCTGGTGACGCAAACCATTCGGGAAGCAGCGACTCAAAGGACTACAGCATCTTCAAGGCCTCGTCTTTAACGACGGTGATTTGTCCTGCGAGTGTGGTCTTTACGGGTTCGCCGCTGACGCCCTGCACCGCCAGCGCTACCGGAGCCGGCGGCTTGAATGTCAGTCTTTCGGTCAGCTATGCGAACAATGTGAATCCGGGTACGGCAACTGCCAGCGCGAGTTATCCGGGCGATAACAACCATACGGGCAGCTCCGGTGCAGCCACGTTCACCATTACGGCTCCGCCCTTCAATTTCGTCATCGGTGACAACAACGCAATTGTTGGCAACCACGTGACGTTCTGGGGAGCACAATGGGCCACCAAGAACTCTTTAAGCGGTGGCGCGGCGCCGGCCAGCTTCAAGGGATTCGCGAACTCGACCAGCACCACGCCCGCCGAATGTGGCGGGGCCTGGACCAGCGATCCCGGCAATAGCTCCGGCCCGCCGGCGGCGATTCCGGAATTCATCACCGTGATTGTATCGAGTTCGGTTACGAAGAATGGATCGATCCTGTCGGGGAACAATCGGAAGCTGGTGATCGTGAAGATTGATCCCGGCTACGGGCCCAGTCCGGGCGGGGCAGGCACCGGCACGGTCTATTCGGTCGTTTGTCAATAGACTCGCAAACAGAAGGCGGTGCGTTCGCGCGCCGCCTTCTCGCGTCTACTGTATTGAGGTGGAGTCATCAGCTGCGTTCGACTGCCACCCCTCAGCACCTATTGACCAAAGCCGCCCTGCATTAATGATTAGATGGATTGGTAACGATCTTGCAAGCACAATTCCCGCTGCAGCTTGCAACCAAACGGCATCTCAGGCATCATAGTTGCGGTTAATCCTTCTCTCGCGCATCAACGGTGATGCGCCCCGCGCACAAGTCGATTAGCGCCGGACGTTTGGATATTCGAGAGCAGGCTGTATTCAACTTCAGAAGCCGCTCCTTCAAGAGCATCCGAACCTGGTCCTTCGACCGCTACCGTTTCGCCGAAGCACTTACCGATTCGCAGCTTCTTTTTATTCCCAACACAGGGAAAGGGTAAACTGTAAATGTCAACAAAACTGTATGTAGGAAACCTCGCGTTCCAGACCACCAGCGAGGAGCTGCAATCCTTGTTCGCTCAAGCCGGGACGGTCGAATCAGCGAGCGTCGTCGAAGATCGCATGACCGGACGGTCACGCGGATTCGCCTTCGTGGAAATGTCTTCGCCTGACGAGGCCAATGCGGCCATCGAACAATTCAACGGCAAAGAAGTTGGTGGCCGTGCATTGAAAGTCAACGAAGCCAAACCCCGCGAGAATCGCGGTGGCGGCTTCGGCGGTAATCGTGGCGGCGGCGGCGGCGGCGGTCGTGGTGGCTTCGGCGGTAATCGCGGCGGCGGCGGTGGTGGTCGTGGTGGCAGCAGCTACGGCGGCGGCAATCGCGAACCGCGCTGGTAATGTTAGCAGGGCGTCCTCTGTGTTTCCCGCGGTTTGCGCAACAGCAGCACCCATGGCCGGCACGGAGGACCACCTGTCAAGCAAAGGAATTTGTGATGACTAAGCTCGTCACACGACAAAAAGGAACTTAATGAATTTTTCTCAACTGGGACTCACAACGGCACAATTACACGCCTGCGAGTCCCTCGGATACAAAACTCCGACACCGATACAAACAAAAGCAATCCCAATCATTCTCAACGGACAGGACCTCATCGGTTGTGCCGAAACCGGCACCGGCAAGACAGCCGCTTTTCTTCTTCCCATCATTCAGAAACTCAGCGAACGATCGCGGCCCGGAGTGCGTGCACTGGTGCTCGCGCCGACACGCGAACTCGCTTTGCAGATTCAGTCCAACTACGTCGAACTGAATTCAGTGAAATCAAACCGCAGCATCATTGTGATGGGCGGAGCGAATATCAAAACGCAGGTCAACGAACTACGGCGCGGCGCGAATGTCGTCATTGCGACGCCCGGCCGGCTGCTCGACTTAATCGAACGCGGCGCCGTCAATCTTTCAACTTTAGAGACCCTGGTTCTCGACGAAGCCGATCGCATGCTCGACATGGGTTTTCTGCCGGCCATCCGCCGAATCCTGGCTGTATTACCGAGCAAGCGTCAGACACTTTTGTTTTCAGCGACAATGTCGAGCGATATTGAACAATTGGCGCGCTCGACCATGAAGCAACCGAAGCTGGTTGAAGTCAGCCGGCGTGGCAGTGCCGCTGTGACCGTGGAACAGACGGCTTACCTGGTGGCGCTTGAATCAAAGACCGCGCTGCTGCTGGCACTGCTCGAGAAGGAGAGTCTCGAATTTCAGCGCGTGCTGATTTTCACGCGTACGCGCCGCGGCGCTGAGCGCATCTCGCACATTCTCAAAGCACGCGACCACAACGTCAATCGCATTCATGCCGATCGCACGCAAGGTCAGCGCGAAACGGCCCTACGCGAATTTCGCGACGGTCGCGCGCGCATCCTGGTCGCTACGGACATCGCAGCGCGCGGACTGGATGTCGACGCTGTTTCACACGTCATTAACTATGACGTGCCGGCCGCGCCAGAAG
>DATANL010000291.1:0-7246 GCA_036266295.1 Pyrinomonadaceae bacterium
GCAAGGCGTGCGCAGTACGCTCCATGACGGTTCCCGCTTCGCGCTCCTGCGGGCAAGGATGCCCGCGCTCCATTAACTGCAAATGGCCTCTTCAGATTCTTTAACTCATAAAACGCACGGCTCCCTGCTCCGCGTGCTCGGCGTCACGTTCGGTCTGGCGGTGACGCTCGGTGGAACGATCGGCATGGGCATTCTGCGTACGCCCGGAGAGATCGCCAGGCAACTCCCCAAGCCTTCGCTCTTCATCGGCATCTGGATCGTTGGCGGCGTGTACGCGTTGCTGGGAGCCATTTCCGTGGCGGAACTCGGCGCGATGATTCCGCGCTCCGGCGGCTTTTATGTTTTCGCGCATCGCGCGCTCGGGAATTACGCCGGCTTCATCGTCGGTTGGAGTGATTGGATGTCGACCTGCGCGACCATCGCGCTGATCTCGATGGTCGTCGGTGAATACACCGGAGTGCTGTTCCCCACACTCGCAACTCATCAACAAGCGGTCGCGCTCATCGTCACACTCTTTTTCGCTCTGCTGCAGTGGCGCGGAGTTCTGTGGGGCAGTTACACCCAAAACGTAACGAGTCTGATCAAAGTTCTCGCCTTCACGGCCTTCGCGATCATCGCGCTCATTTTTCCTTCGGCGAGCACGCCGGCGACAGCTGCAGCGCTGCCAGTACCGCATGGGCTGGCACTCTTCGCGGCGATAATCATCGCGTTACAGAGCGTCTTGTACACCTATGACGGATGGTACGGCGTCTGTTATTTCGGGAGCGAAGTACGCAACCCGAAACGCGATGTGACGATATCGATGTTTGGCGGTGTGTTGTCGGTGATCGCCATCTACGTTTTGATCAACTGGGCGCTGTTGCATCTCCTCGGACTGCAGAGAATGGCGGGAGATGAACTCGCCGTCGGCACCGCCGCCAGCGTAGTTTTCGGCGCCTATGGAGACACGGTTATTCGCGTCCTCGCGATCATTTCGATGCTGAGCACGATCAATGCCTACACGCTGAGCGGGCCACGGACGTTGTACGCGATGAGTTGTGACGGGCTCTTCACTCATCACGGACGAACAGTCAACAAAGGCGGGACGCCGACGATCACGCTGCTGGTCAGTACGTTGGTGGCGGTGCTCTTCATCGTGAGCGGGACTTTCAATCAGGTGCTGGCCGTCGTGGCGTTCTTTTTCGTCTCGTATTACACGATGGCTTTTATTTCAGTCATTGTGTTGCGCCGGCGCGAACCCGATCTCCCGAGGCCTTATCGCGTGTGGGGCTATCCGTTTACGACTCTTATCGTCATCATTGGATCGATTGCCTTCCTGGCCGGTGCGGTTTACGGCGATACCAAAAATAGTTTGTGGGCGTTGGGACTATTGGCGATCAGCGCGCCGGTCTACTTAATCGTGAAACGTTTGAGCCTTGGGAACAACACCCCTCGTTGACACGTGTCAGAAGCCCGACCGTAAGGGAGGGCAGGTTTACCAAAGTCCCCCTTGTTGCAAAGGACAACTTGCGAAGCCTGCCCTCCCTTAGGGTCGGGCTTCTGACACGTACACGCTCGGTCAGACAAAACCGCTATGCTATGCTCGCTTGCGCGCGAAAGTGGCGGAATTGGCAGACGCGCCAGACTTAGGATCTGGTACCGAAAGGTGTGGGGGTTCGAGTCCCCCCTTTCGCACCAAAGCAAGAGGTTTGAGGCTAGAGATTAGAGGTTAGTCAACTTTCATCATCGAAAGCCAACAACTCTCTCGAATCGGAATTCTAACTAGCGAAAGTGATCAGATTAAAACGTCGGTCATTTAATGTACTAATCTCTAGCCTCTAATCTCTAACCTCTACTTTATGAAAACTGAACTCAAAGAAATCTCTGCAACCCGTAAACAGATCGACGTCGTGATCGAGGCCGACGCGGTGCGCGCGGTCTACGATCGCATCAGTGACAATTATGCAAAGGCGGCGACGGTGCCGGGCTTTCGTCCCGGACATGCGCCGCGCGCCGTCGTGCGCTCGCGGTTTAAAGATCAGATTCGCACTGAAGTTTTGCGCGAGCTGCTGCCGAACGCGGTGCAGTCGGCAATCACCGAACACAATATTGAAGCGCTCGGCGAACCTGAACTGAATCTCGAAAACAGCGAAGGCCTGGACCAATTAGGCCAGCAGCCGATCTCGTTCAATGTCAACGTCGATGTCTTGCCGGAGATCAAGCTCAGCAATTACAAAGGCCTCGAGGCAACTCGCCAGACTCGCGCGGTCAAAGACGAAGACGTCGAAGCCGTCATTCAACAGCTGCGCGAGAATTCGGCTTCGCTGCAACCGGTGGAAGATCGCGGCGCCCAGGTCGGCGACACGGTGACGGCAAACTTCCACGGAAAGTTCGTTAACGATCCGGAGGCCGAACCAATCAACGTCGAGGATGTCGACCTGGTGCTTGGCGGCCAGGGCGTCGTGCAGGAGATGACCGATAATCTGACCGGCGCCCGGACGGACGACGAAAAGACATTTTTGGTTGATTATGCGCCGGACTTCAGCGCTAAAGGCCTGGCCGGCAAGTCGGTCGAATACACCGTCAAGGTCAACGCGGTGCGGGTTAAAGAGCTCCCGGAGATCGACGATGAGTGGGCGCAAAGTCTGAGCGACGAAATCGAATCGCTCGCTGAATTGCGCAAGAAGGTTCGCGCCGATCTTGAAACGCAGGCGGGTGACGAGGCCGAAGGGAAAATGCGTTCGGGTCTTTTGCGCCATATGGTGGACGCGCACGAAGTTGAATTGCCGGAACGCCTGCTCGCGCATCAGACTGAACATCGATTCGAATCTGTGGTGCGCGACATGGTTAACCACGGCATCGATCCGCGCAATCCGGAATTGAACTGGGACAAGGCGCGCGAGAATTTGAAGGAGCAGGCCGGGTTCGAACTGCGCAGTTCATTGTTGCTGGAAGCAGTGGCCGACGCCGAGAAACTGGAAGTCAGTGATCAGGATATCGATGATGAGATCAATGCGATCGCAGACGCATCGAAACAGACACCAGAACAAGTGCGTGCCGTCTTGACAAAGCAAGGTGGCGAATCTAGCATCGCTTCCAGGTTGCGCAATCGCAAAGCGCTCGATTTTTTGGTCGCGAATGCGAAAGTAACCGACGAAGAATGGAAGGAAGAGAAACAGGAGTCAGAAGCCAGTAGTCAGAAGTCAGAATAACCGCTTCACCAAAGTTTTTCTGCTTACTGCCAACTGCTTACTGTCTCTTTATTTTTTTGAAATCTCAAATTAGCAACTCGGAGTTTTTGAATCTCCTTTTTCTGAAATCTCAAATTTGAGATTTGAAATCTAAAACCTATGGCCCTGATACCGATGGTTGTCGAGCAAACGTCACGCGGCGAGCGGGCGTTTGATATCTATTCGCGGCTGCTGAAAGACAACATCATTTTTCTCGGCACGCCGATCGACGATCAGATCGCCAACTTGATCGTCGCGCAGTTGCTTTTCCTCGAGGCCGAAGATCCTGAAAAGGACATCAATCTTTATATCAACTCACCGGGCGGATCGGTCACCGCCGGCCTCGCGATCTACGACACTATGCAGTTCATTCGTCCCGACGTCACGACGATCTGTGTGGGCATGTGCGCTTCGATGGGCGCGTTGCTCCTGACCGCCGGCGCCAAGGGCAAACGCTTCGCATTGCCGAACTCACGAATTCTCATTCATCAGCCCTCAGGTGGCATGCAGGGACAGGCCACCGACGTGCGCATTCATGCAGAGGAATTGATTCGCATTCGCGAGTTGACCTCTGAGATTCTCGCTAAACACACTGGCCAGGACATGGAGACAATCGAACGCGACGTAGAGCGCGATCGATATTTGTCCGCCATTCAGGCCAAGGAATATGGTTTAATAGACGAGGTGATCGCACACCGCGAGTAGCCCCCGTTTTGTAGCGCAATCCCGACTAATCGGGATTGCGAAGTCGAAGGAAACCGCAATCCCGAAGCGTCGGGGTTGCGCTACACTCTCAAACGGAGTTTCCCCAGATGGTAAGAAGAACCGACGACACGTTGCGATGTTCGTTCTGCGGTAAATCGCAGAATGAAGTCAAGAAGCTCATTGCCGGGCCGACCGTCTACATCTGCAATGAGTGCATCGACATCTGCAACGAGATCATCAGCGACGATCAGCAAGCTGAATCGGTAGCTTCACGGCCGCCGCTGCCCAAGCCGAACGAAATTAAAGCCTTCCTCGACGAATACGTAATCGGCCAGGACGAAACCAAGAAACGGCTCTCGGTCGCGGTCTATCAACATTACAAGCGCATCGAACTCGCGCGCCGTCGCGCCGATGTTGAGATTCAAAAATCAAACATCGTCCTGATAGGACCGACCGGCACCGGCAAGACTCTGCTGGCGCAAACGCTCGCGCGCATGTTGAGCGTGCCGTTTACGATCGTCGATGCGACGACGCTGACTGAAGCCGGCTATGTCGGTGAAGACGTCGAAAACATCATCCTCAAGCTGTTGCAGGCCGCCAACGGCGACGTTGAACGCGCGCAACAGGGCATCATCTACATCGACGAGATCGACAAGATTTGTCGCAAGGATGAAAATCCTTCGATTACTCGCGACGTGTCGGGTGAAGGCGTCCAGCAAGCACTGCTGAAGATTCTTGAAGGCACTGTGGCGAATGTGCCGCCACAGGGTGGACGCAAACATCCGCATCAGGAATTCTTCCCTGTCGACACAACCAACATTCTCTTCATCTGCGGCGGTGCTTTCGTCGGTCTCGAAAAGGTCGTCGAACGCCGGCTGCGAAACAAGTCGCTTGGTTTCCATGCCGAGGTCAAGTCCGGCGCGCAACGCCAGGCCGACGCTCTGGCGCACGTCCAACCGGAAGATCTTATCCGCTATGGCTTGATTCCTGAGTTCGTGGGACGCTTGCCGGTGGCCGGCGTGCTGCATGAACTCGATGAAGCGGCGCTCGTCAAAATTCTCACGGAACCAAAGAACGCGCTGATCAAGCAGTATCAGAAGAAATTCGATTTCGACAACGTCAAGCTGCGCTTCACCGATGATTCATTAAAGGCCGTGGCCGGTCAGGCCTTAGAGCGCAAGGTAGGCGCGCGCGGGTTGATGATGATCCTCGAAGAGTTGCTGCTCGAAGCGATGTACACCCTGCCGTCCCAGAAGCGCGTCAAAGAATTTGTGATCACCAGCGAGATGGTCGAACGGCGCCGCGCCATGCCCGGCGAAGGCCTCGCCGGCGTTGATGACGCCGCTGCCTGAGTAAATCAAAATCTAAAAAGATAACGGCAATGCCGATCGCCTCGGCATTGCCGTTTTGCTTGCGGGAACGAGACCGGGAATAGCTCTCGTTTGTCCGTGTGGAAGATTCTTCACCGCGCCATCGCCGCAACTACTTCGACAGTTTCAAAGGTGCGACCATTCGACGCTACCTTCAGCTCGCGCTCGATCGCGCGCTCTTGCTTGCTCTTCGGCAGTTCGCGTCCGGTTGCTTCGCCGGCCATCCAAACCTGCGACAGAAAGTACGTGCTGCCGTAGCGACGGAAAACCAGCTTCGCAGCTTTGTCGCGACCGTTTCTTTCCGCGGCCATGCTCAACCGAATGGCGCGCTCACCGTGAGAGTTGGTAATACCAATCGTGTCGCCGGACTGGTCGATGGCGGCAACGCCATATTCACCGGCGCTAAGCGTTTTGTCAGCCACCATAAACTCGAAGGGGACCTGCGCCACCAGGCGCGCCTTCGCCTGACCATGCGCCACCGCCGCCGACGCCGCTGCCACCGCCAGCGTCATCATCAACATCGCGAGCCCCTTTGCAATCTGCCTTTTCATTGTCTCCTCCTTCTGCTCCTGAGAGCGTGGTCGATTTTGATCGACCGTCAACCTTTGTGCTGGGATGGAATGGCGAAACGCGTGCCACCGCCCCACGCGAATCTTTCCATCGGAACTTGATTGCTTCTAACTCACGCGGCCATGGACGTTGTCTCTGCCTCGTCGATTTTTCGGCAATGCCGTTCGGGCTGCGTCGAGGTCGCCAAGTCTCTATCCAACCAGATAGGTCAGTTATCTAATGAGATAGGCTCACCCACTAAACCCTGGATAGCAAAAATTGTTGCGGCGCGACGCGGACATGCGTACACTGGCACTCCCCCGACAATCGAAACGCAGCGGACGATAATGAAGCCTCGCATAGCCGCCATCACTGGAAAGCTTGACGACACTGTCATCTCAATGACGGAAGGCCCGGTGTTGATTGGTCGCCAGGCGGGCGCGACGTTGAAGATTGGCAATGCCTCGGTGTCTCGGCGTCACGCGATCATCGAACGGGATGGCGACCGGTTCGTCATCGCCGACCTCGGCAGCCGCAACGGCACCTTCGTGAACGACGTGCCGGTGAGGCGGCGCGAACTGCAGCACGGCGACCGGGTCCGCATCGGCGATTCCCAGTTTTTCTTTCTTTACGAAGAAACGGACGAGCCGGCCCGCACGAGCGAAATTCGTTTTGACGACAGCGAGATCACCAGCGGGGCAACCGTGCGCCGCACTTATGCCGATGCGCTGGGCCTGATGGCGCGCGACCTCGCGGCCTTGTTAAGAGTCAGCACCTCAATAAATTCGATTCGCGATCTGGAGGAGTTGCAGGAGCGTCTCCTGGAGTTGATTTTTGAAGTCGTCCCGGCGAAGCACGGAGCCATCCTGCTACTTGGCGATGACGCAGATCTTGCCAACCAATTCACCTCCGTATTCGGATTGGATCGCGTCTACGGGCCAAATCAGAAGATCACGGTAAGCAGCACCATCGTGCGGCGCGTGCTGAAGGACAGCGCCGCGATGCTAATCACTGACGCCGAAAACTCCGAGGCGCTGCAAACCGAGAGTTTGATTTCCGCGCATTCGCGTTCGCTTTTATGCGTGCCGCTGGTCGTCCATGGAAAATCGCTCGGGGTTGTCTATCTCGACACGGACGTGCCGGACGTTCGATTTGACGAAGACCATTTGCAGTTGATTACAGCGATCTCGGCCATCGCCGCAGTGGCTATTCAAAATGTCAGGCACATCAGGAACCTGGAGAACGAAAATCAGCAGCTGATCGCCGACGCCAATCTTCAGCACAACATGATCGGCGAAAGCGAATCGATGCAGCAGGTCTATCACTTGATTACGAAAGTTGCCGTCACCGATTCCACGGTTTTAATTTCCGGCGAAAGCGGGACGGGTAAGGAACTGGCCGCCCGCGCGGTTC
>DATANL010000292.1:0-1506 GCA_036266295.1 Pyrinomonadaceae bacterium
ATGGGGCAGCATCAAACCGCCAGTCGGGGAAGAGAAACTTCCCGTTTCGAATATTACTTACCAGGATGCTCTTGATTTCGCCGAGTGGCGGTCCAAGCGCGACGGGGTCACGTATCGCTTACCAACTGAGGAAGAATGGGAGTACGCCGCGCGTAACGGCGAGAAGGACAACCTGTACCCGTGGGGGAACACCTGGGAAGCCGGTCGCGCCGCCATCCAGGAGGCCGGCGTCGGAGCAGCCCAGGCAGTCGGCACCTATCCTCAGGGAATGAACTCGCAGGGCGTCTTGGACCTGGTCGGCAATGTTTGGGAGTGGACATCGTCAAAGGCGTCTGTGTACGGCGGCGATAAGGACAATCGCATGGCCCAATTTAAAGACTGGATCGTGATTCGCGGAGGTTGCTACGCCAGCTCAATCAAAGGCTCGTTTCCTCCCGGCCCGGTCAGCAGCACCATGCGAAATTGGGTCCCGCCAAATTCTAAAAATGCGCTGCTGGGCTTTCGTCTGGTTAAGAGCGGCTCATAGTCCGTTTCATCTTGCTTGCTTTCACGCGACGCATTCTCCAAAATCAGCCACGCAAGTCGCCATAGCCTCGGTCGTTCGTGCACAGTGGGCCTTGATTAATTAACCCGGAGGAGTAGATGTCCGAACAGAGGAAAACGCAGTTCACGCGCCTGGCGCTGATCTGTCTGTGCTTGATCGTTTGCGGTTCGTGGGCGCAAGCACAAGAGACGGGCGGCGACCTGGTCGGGGGTGCGGGAATTTTTCGTCCCAAAAATCCCGAAGCCAAACGCACCAGCGGTCCTCGCAAACCGCCGCGTCCCACGATGACCGCGGCCGAATTGGAAGAGAAATATCAGGACCATCTCTCCGACGGTAATGATGCCCGCGACGAACGCAAGTTTCCGGTAGCTGAAGCTGCCTACCGCGACGCGATTAAGTTGAAGCCGATGGATGCGCGAGGATTTCAGGGTCTGGGCAACGTCTTTGTCGATCAGCAGCGTTGGGACGAGGCCGAGGATGCTTATCGCAAGGCTTACCAATTTGCGGCCATCAATCCTGACGTGTTGACAGCGCTTAGCTATGTACTGGTCCAACCGCGCAGCGGGGCGGCTAATGCAAAGCGCCTGTCTGATGCCGAATACTATGCAACCCGGGCGACGCAGTTGCAGCCGACCAATGCGATGGCCTTCGATCGTCTGGGTGTGGCAATGGTGGCGCGCGGCATCGTGAACGCCGATACCGAAGCAAAATTTCGTCACGCAGTTGAACTCGATCCAACTTTGGTGATCGCGCAAGTTCATCTCGCGCGTCTCTTGAAGCGCTTGCAGCGCGCCGGCGAAGCCGAGCCGATTTACAACAAAGCCATCGCCGAAGCGAAGGACGCACCGACGCTGGTGCTGATTGCCCAGAACATGCAGGCCGAGCCCGGCGATTGGGGTGAGTCTGAACCTGTTTTGCGGCGGGCTCTGGCGATGGATCCGCGTAATCCGGGCGCGCTCTTT
>DATANL010000293.1:0-3666 GCA_036266295.1 Pyrinomonadaceae bacterium
CCGCCTGCACATTGTTGCGGACAGTCACACCGCGCAGCAGTGGAAAATAATTGATGCGAAGAAAACTCTTCTCGACGTCGATTGAACCGTCGCTGCTCAAAACGAGTCCCTGCGACGACAGGCCGGCCGAATAGTTTTGCAGCTGATAAAGCTTGTTCGCCGGCCCCATCGCGCCCTTAGCGATAAACTCCTCAATCTTCATTTTCGCGGGCACGAATTGATCCTGGCGCAGCCCCAGAAGGTTCGTCAGCGTCGGTAGATATTTGCGATAGTCCCTTTCAACTTCGATCCAAAGATTGAGGCGCGCAGATTCGCGATGCGCATCCTGATCACGCCCGGCATCCAAATCTTCTTTGGTAAATTTCTTCGGCAGCGCCGCAACCACCGGTTGCTGCTTCTCGATCAATCCGCGCAGCGCCTGCAGCTCCTCATTCATTTCGTCGATCAATCGCTGCCACTCATCTCGATTGCGATCGATGGTGGCGAAAAAAAGATCGGTCGCCGCCCGGCGCATGCCGGCATTCAGCTTCGGATTCTTCAGTTGCTGCAGCAGCATGTGAAGCACGTTGAAATCCGAATTTCGAAGATGGACTGCCGAGCGTTCGTTGCCGTCGAAATCAAGCAGCGCCGTCGGATAGTCGGTGCTTTGTCCCTTGAGATAAAGCGACGTGTCCGTCGTCGTCGTGATCAAAGGGACGAACGGATAGACGCCTTTCAGCGCATAGTCCATCATCAGGCGTCGTTTGGTAATGACGTGATGACCGCCACCCGCCGTGGTTCCTAATAACTTCACGAGGTTGTAGCCCTGACTGATGACATTGGGATCGGTGTTGGTGCCGTGATCCGACACCAGCACCACGACGGTGTCTTTCTGAAGCGGCGATTTCTGGACGGCCGTCCAAATTCGACCCAGGGTCGCATCGACTTCGCGGACGGCGGCCAATTGAGATTCGCGATCGCGATTGTGATGTGTGCGGTGATCGACGTCGGTGGTGTAGTAATCAAGATAACGTACTTCGGGATCGGACAGCTTATCGATCAAATCACGCTCGAGTTGGTCCTGAATAAAGCTGCGTAGCTCCAGTCCGTTGGTGGTCCATTCGTCGATTACTTCCTGTGTCCCACCGAAGCGTTCCAAACGCGTCTTCACGCTCTTTTTGAAGGTCATCCAGTGCACGCCGCGCTGGTAAGTTTGAAATCCCTGGTAACGATCGCGATGCGCATAAGCGTCGAGCAGTAGCGGATTGCCGACTTCGTCGAGCACTTCAACGCCCGGCATGTCGACGTGCCGTTCTGTCAGGTTCTCGAAATAAAAAGGGATGAAGTTCAGGTAGTCATACGCGTGCAACGTCAGCCGATCGAACTCAACGTTGCCTTTGATTTGCAGGTGCTGTCCGGTGTCGAGCATCGACCACGAAGGCGCCGACAGGCTCATGCCGCGCACATAGAAGTTGTTGACGCGCGCGCCGTTTTCATAGAACACGTGCTTGACCCAGGGAAGCCGGCTCTTGCCGGTTTCGGGATCGGTTTCGTTGGCAAACTCATCAACCAGCCGATGCGGCAAGCCGTCAATTTTGATCAGCACCAGCCGGCGCGCTCGCGGTGTTGAGGCCGTGGCTGCGGCAGCTTTCTTTAGTCCGGCGAAAGCTGCGGCCCCGGCGATGCCTGCGGACAGGCCCTTAAGAAAATCTCTGCGTTTGACCGGCATCTGGAATGATTTTCGGATTAAGCGAGTCTTCGATAGGCAATTGCAGAGCCGTGCGATTTTTTGAACGAGGAGAAGATTATCGACGAGCAGAAAGTATCGAGGCACATCTGGTTAGTCAAGTCTCAGAAACCCGACCGTCAGGGAGGGCGCCGCTTTGAGGCCGACGTTGGAGAGCGACCGGAGGCACCCTCCCTTACGGTCGGGTTTCTGAAATGATTACGACGAGCACTTCTTGAGCAATCGCAAGACGGCCGCTTTGAGGCCGACGTCGGAGAGGGACCGGAGGCACCCTCCCTCACGGTCGGGTTTCTGAAATGATTACGACGCGCACTTCTTGAGCAATCGTAAGACGGCCTTCTCGGCGCGATGCAGTTTCAATCCGCGATATGAAGTCAGCTTTTGTAAGGTCGCGAAATAGCAACTGACGACGTCGCCCTTTTCAAACGACGTGATCACCGCCGGACAGACGTACGCGTCGCGGCTGACGGCGGGCGTGTTGCCCAGGACAGACGCCGTCTCTTCGATGGCTTTCACAATCAAGTCTCCTGACAACGGATTGGCCGCGCGATTTCGGGCCAGCGCGCAGGCGCAAACCAGTGTGCCGGCCCAGGTGCGAAAATCCTTCGCGCTGAAATGCTGGCCCAGTACTTCCTTGATGTAGCGATTGATCGCCGGCCGGGTCACGTTGACCAGCTTTCCGTCCGCGCTCACGTATTTGAAGACGCGGCGGTTCGGATATTTCAAAAGCTCCTTCAAAGTTGCCGCGACCAGTTTGTCGCGAATCTCGCGCGTGTGGTCTTGTCCCGATTTGCCCACGAACTCAAAGGTGATGCGCTCACCTTTCACGGAAACATGCCTGGGCCTGAGGGTGGCGATTCCATAGCTTCCATTTTCATCGGCGTAGATTTCGCTTCCGGGACGGATGAACGACATCGAGAGAATTCTGAGGATAGCCGCCATCACGCGTTCTTTCGGGAGTCCGGGCAATTTGAGATCGCGCGCGACGGTGGCGCGCAATTTGGGCAGGCTCTCGCCAAACGCGATCAGCCGGCGAAACTTCTTACGCTGTTGCGCGCGCACATGGCTGTCGTGATAGAGATACTGCCAGCGTCCTGCGGCATCCTGACCGACCGCCTGAATGCGGCCACCCGCGGCGGAGTTAATTGCGACGTTGGTCCAAGCCGGCGGGATCTTTAATTGATCGATGCGCTCAAGGTCTGCTGCCGAGACTTTGCCGCCGTCAGCACGGCGGTAACGAAAGCCGCGCGCGGGTGTGCCGCGCCGCAGGATTCCGTGAAGCTGTAGTCGTTCAATTGCCGTCATCGTCGCTCAGTATCGTCGAGACCCTAGCAAAACTTTCACCACAACCGCGACCCGACTCACCTCTCAGGCATTTCTTTTCTTTTATTGTCGATTTTGTTTCCACCGAACTTTCTCTCCAGCCCCCACTAAATTCGGTAATCGTTTGCTAAGAGAACACGATCGATGCATTTCGGATCGACTCGCGAACACTGCGCCGGCATATAAAACCTCTCGTTTCCCACAATCGCGCGCAGAAATCGCAACCGCTCGTCAGAGGTAACTGGCATGAATTTCGACGAAGAAACCGTCTACGACAAATTGCTCGAGATGACCGGCGGAATGGGACCCGATGCCTGCATCGATTGCGTCGGCCTGGAAGCACACGGCACGACCGTCGACGCGATCTATGATCGCGCGAAAGCCGCGGTGTTTCTGGCGACCGATCGTTTGCACGCATTGCGTCAAGCCATTCGCGTCTGTCGCAAAGGAGGAACGATCTCGGTGCCGGGTGTGTACGGCGGGTTCCTCGACAAGTTTCCGTTCGGCGCCGCCTTCTCGAAAGGCCTGACGTTCAAGATGGGCCAGACGCACGTCCATAAATATTTGAAGCCACTGTTGAAATTGATCGAGGACGGAAAGATCGACCCGTCTTTTGT
>DATANL010000294.1:0-5082 GCA_036266295.1 Pyrinomonadaceae bacterium
AATCCTCATTCCGTCTCAAGCATCCTATTCGCTCGACATTGTCAATAGAATTATCGTCTGGCCATTCAAAATTCATGCTAACACGAACCGCGCGTCGTTCGTCTTCAGGGCGTGACCCCTGCAAGCAATTCACCGACACACGTTCTTAACATCGAAAGTCTTTGCGCGCCCTAACTTTCATTGTAAGATTGATCGCGAACGGGCGTCGCCTGATTGACCGCACCCACCGGCGGTCTGTTGGATGCGGGCGCCTGATTTGATATTGACGTGAAAAACTTCAGGAACATCGGCCAGGTGCGGCAGCCCCGTGAATCGAACGGCATGGTGATTCATGTGTCTTCCTTGAACGATCGCTCGACCGAGGTCGTCATGGCCGACACGGTGCGCATCGGCACCGGGGATGACTGCGACGTAAAGATTCGTCTGGCCCAACCTGTTGCCAACGAAAACAACGGCACGCTGATCGAGTGCCAACGCGTCGAAGGCACTTATCGAATCGTCAACGTCGATCCCGCGTTAGACGTCAAACTCAACGGTCGATCGATTAAGCCGAACAAGAGCATCAACGACGGCGACGAAATCTGGATTGGTCCGTCCGGGCCCTCAATCCATTTTTTCCCGATTAGTTCCACCACCGCGATGGTTCCCGGCCGCCGCGGCAGCACGCATGTCGCCCCTTTCATCGAGCAGGCGGCGATGGAAGCGTCGGCTACCGCACGGCGCGATGACGCCAAGATCTTCCTGCGCGAATTCACGCGCGAACTCGTACGCGAAATCAATCCCAGCACCAAGATTATCATTTTCGCGATCGTAATCTTTGCCGTGGTGGGCGCGCTCTACATTGGCTTTGCGCAATACAACGAAACGCGGAAGAACCGCCGCATCATCGCCGAGCAGCAGCAACGGCTCATCGAGCAGCAGCAGCAACTCCAAAAGAACAACGACCTGTTGGGCAAGGTGGCCGACTCAACCGATCGGCTTTCCAAGACGATTTCGCTGGGAGAGATGCTGCGGGTGAATTACGGCGCCGGTGTTTGTTTGATCTATGGCTCGTACACTTTTGTCGAAGCCGGCACGTGACGGCCGCTGCGCGTACCTGAAGCGCAGACCAACGAAAGCGGCAATCCCATCCAGAATGGAACCGACCAGCCTGAACTGACGCCCGAAGGCAACGGCCAGATCGCTGAGTATCCCTTTGTCGGCACGGGCTTTCATACCGGTGACGGCTATGTGCTGACCAATCGTCACGTGGTCCAGCCGTGGCTCGCCGATGAACGCGCGCAGAGCTTGACCAGCACGGTGAACGGAAAACCGCGGCTGAAAAAATTGATGGCCTTCTTTCCGGACAGTTCACAGTCGATCACGCTCAAGTACAAGCAGGCGGCGAGTGGCGAGGACGTGGCTGTCTGCACAATCGATCCGAAAGATTTGCCGGCCAAGCTGCCGGTACTGCCTTTGGAAAAAGAGTCCGAGTCAGTGGCCATCGGCCGCATCGTGGTAACAATGGGTTACCCGTCCGGTCCCGAGAGGTTGCTGGCGATGTTGCCTGAGGACGAGGCGCGCGGCATTCAGAGTCGCTACGGTTCGTACGATTCTCTGCTCACCTACCTGGCGCAGACCAAGCACGTGCACCCGCTCATGACACAGGGCAACATCACCGATCTCGACGCCCGGCGCATTGTCTATGACGCTCGCACCGGCGAAGGCGGTTCGGGTGGCCCTCTGTTCGGACCGTCAGGAAGAGTGATCGGAATTACGTTTGCTATTTTTACCGAGAATACGGCATCTAATTTCGCGGTGCCGATTCATTACGCCATCACTTTGTTGGAAAAGGCTGGATGGACCAGCCCGGCCACCCCTGAGGCGGATGCAACCAATACGGTCCAGGCCGCAGCCAAGTGAGTGGCATGTTCATTGCTGTCTGAACGTGCGAATCTGGAAACTTAAGAGAAAACAACAGTACATGCCGGAACGCTCAATCATTCGTGAACATTTTATTGCAGTGCCGTTCGCGCTGAGCCGGAACTGAGCAGGACCCACGCCTCGAATGAAATTTCGCTCTCTGACACTGAGTCTTTTGCTTGCGCTTTGCAGTATCGGCGCTGCAGCCCAGACTTCCAAACAATTCCTCGTCGTCCCGAATCCGGCGAGGGCGCAGGGTGCTGACAACGGTGCAGCACCGACGCAGCCTTCGGATCAACCGTCAGCCGCCGGCGACAGCGACGCTAGTCTGCCGAAGACTGCCACGCGACAGTTTCGGGTGGAGCGTTTACCTATCGCTTCGGGTGGCGAGTTACTGACCATCTTCGGCCGGCTGGATGGAATCAAGGGCGGCAATGGTTCAACCCCTGAAGTGCCGCTGATTAGCGTAGTGCGCGATACGTTGAATGATTCTGACCCGGAAAACGATCGACTGCGTTACGTCTGGATGCTGACCTACGCGCGACCGAACCTGACAAAGCGCGCGGCGTCGGCGATTCCCTTCTTCTATCAGCACATCGAGAGCCAGCGCGACGCTGCGAACAGACCGCCGAAACCGATACTCGATCTGGCGAATCCCAAACAGCAAACGTGGAACCGGTTCTTTTGGATGGGAGTGCAGCATGTATTTCTCGACAGTTACGGTATTGCGCTGAAAGCGTCGACGCGCACCTATCGACAGAACGCTGCGGACTATCGGTCCGGTCATGTCATGCAAGCCCTTTCGATTCTCGACACCTTCGACCGAATGCGCATGCGGAACGAGAATGAAATGCTGGCGCTCGGCGAACGCACCGGAGCGTCAGCAAACTCGCATGCCGTAACCGATGCTGCTGCAAATCCGCTTTCGGTGCTGACGCCCGCGTTTACTCCCGGCGAGATGCTCGAATTGCGGGCCCGCCTAATTCTTTCGAGCAACATCCTCGGCGGATTGGCGAGTCCTGATTGCTTCTCGAACATCGTCAGTGATCGTGTGGCCGCGACGGTTGATAACAGCGGCCACAATTGGGAATTACTGCGGCAACGCGCGGAAACGGAAGGCCTGTATTTCGAGCCGCTCTCAATGCCTGACGGCCAACCGACTCATGGGCTGCTTTGGGTGGCGAAACCGGATCTTTCGGCCCAAACCAACCGCGAATTCAACAAACGATTCCTGAACATCGCGAATCCCTGGACGGATCAGCGACTGAAAAACTGGAGCGGGTACTCGCGCATCGTTTATTTCGACAGCGACAATCGCCCGACGACTGCCGACACTCCCGGCGCGCGTCCGGTTGAGATGATTCCTCTGGCTGTCTATGGGTTCAATCATCCGAAGATTCCCGCGCTGCTCGTCGACTTTCGTCACAGTCTCAATCCAAAGAGACGTGAGATGTCGCGTCGCGCACTCAATGACGTGGCGCGGAACGTTCTTTCGATCTCGAGCTTTGGTAATCTGCCCTATTTTCTTGGTCGCAAGGTTTACGACTTCGTCACCGGCCGGCGCGGAATGGACCTGAATCAACCGACGCGGCTGCAAAGTTATTCCGAATTGAAACTGCTGCTCTCGTTCAATTCGAACATCGATCCAAAGTTGCGCGATGAAATCGAGCGTCGTATTCAGAACGTCTCTCTCAATCCGCTGAATAACGACGACGAGGCCGAGGTCCAGCTCGCCAGGCAGCAGTACGAGTTGCTGGTCCATTATGCGCTGCGGCCCGATGGTTTGGCCGCGAAACTCGAGCGCGACCGTCGCGCCGAGATGGTCCCGTTCGAACATGGACGGTCCGCGCGCGTCTTCCTGGGCATCGCGAACGTGCTGACGTTTGGACGATACGTGCATCGCGAGACCGCAACTCCTGAGCTGGAGCAACGCCTGGAAAAGTCGCGCCGTCTCGCCTATCACACACAGTTTTTGAATGACGTTGCGAAATCGTCGGCGACTACAGACATCGCCTGGGACATGGCGAAGGTCGCTCGCTCGTTGCAGTTTCTGGCCAGCGAAGGGGCCGACGCGCCATCCAGCGCCGCCAGGGCCGCGGCCACGATCTTTCAGAGAACTAACGATACCGAAGCCCGCCGGCTCTGCATCGAAGCGCTCTCGAAGATCGACAACAAGATCGCGCGCGGCGAGCTGCTCAAGATTTACCAGCGCGAGCCCCAATCAGATTTGCGGTTTGAGATTGCCACCCGGCTGCGAAACGCCGTGGCAAATGACCCGCGCGTAAAGCCGGCCGAAGCGAAAACGCTGCTTAATCAATTGAATCAGCAATAAGAGCGCCGACATCCTTGTCGGCGGTTCGCGCGCATCCCTGCGCGCTCTTCGTTTTAATCAACCGGCAGGATGCCGGTGAACCGCAGGCAGGGATGCCTGGGCTCCCTCGCGCGACTGGCGTAGTTCCGCCAATCGCGCAATAATTCACTCTTTCATGGAACGTTCCCTCGATGATCGTGCTTTGATCGAAGAGCAAACGCACGCCTCTGCCAAGCCATCGCGCGCGAGACGCTTCGCGTGGATGCAGACTATCGCCTTTGTGGGCGGCGCGGTCCTGCTCTTCTGCTTTATTCGCTACGTGGTCGGCGTCGAGCCGATCTTCTTAGCCCTTTCGCGGGTTGGCTTCGGATTTTTCATCGTGGTCGGCGCTAACGGCGCGCGACATGTTTTGCGCACGATTGCCATGCGGCTGGCCGTGGCGCCCGAGCATCGCCGCTTTAGTTTCATGCAAGCGTTCGCCGCCCGTTTAGGCGGCGAGTCACTCGGCTTTCTTACGTTCGCCGGCCCCCTTTTGGGCGAAGCGACCAAGGTGGCCTTGCTGCGCAAGCGGGTGCCGCTGGTGCATGGCGTGCCGGCGCTGGTCGTAGACAATCTGCTTTACAACCTGTCCGTCGTGCTGATTGTGTTCGGCGGCGCGATCCTGATGCTCGCAGCCTATCCGGTCCCGGCGGTGGCTCGCGAGATACTGATCGTCATCGCCGCAGTGGCGCTGTTCGGCCTGATTGCCGCGATGCTGGCCACGCGCAAACGTGTAACGCTCCTGACGAGCGTTATCGATCGTCTCGCGCGTCGCGGCTTTCGTCCGAACTTCCTGCGCACCCGGCGTCATCATATCTATCGCATCGAAC
>DATANL010000295.1:0-3023 GCA_036266295.1 Pyrinomonadaceae bacterium
ATGTGACCGATCTCCATCGCTTTAAAAACTTCGAGCGTGCCGGTCTCACAGCGCGGACAGGCTTCGCCGCCTTCGACAGTGCGGAGGTCAGCCCACTTGTCGACTTCGATATCACGGTCGAGATTGACGCCGCGAATGTGATGGTCATCCTTGTTGGCGCCGGTCGTCATGTTACTGCGGCCGCGCAGTCCCTCATCGGCGACGATCTTTAGATTCTGTTTGGCGGCGCCGGCGTTCTTTCTTGCTCCAACTGCACCGAGACTGCCCGCGCTGGCGCCAAGCAGTTCGCGAATCTCTTCCGGATGCGCCGGGCGCACGGCGGTGGCGCCTATTGAATCTGCAAACTTCACTTCGTGCAGCGCATGATCGCCGCGCAACAAAGCCAGCACCGGACGCGATTCGTCTTCGACTGTGGCGATATAAACGAGCGTCTTAATTTGTCTGCGAGCCGCGACGAGGTAAGGGATTTTTGCCAGATCCTCAATCGTGCGCACGCCGGGCGTGGGAAATTCTTCGGGCGCGTCCGGTCCCGCTTCGTCTTCGATCTTTGCCAGACGCGAGGTGGCTTTCTCGAGGTTCGCGGCGTACCCGCAGTTCGCGCAGTTCGCCACGAAATCTTCGCCGGCGTCGGTCTTTGCCATGAATTCATTCGATTGCGACCCGCCCATCGCTCCGGACGACGCTTCGACGATTGAAAACTGAATGCCGCAGCGCGTGAAGATTCGTTTGTAAGCTTCACGTTGATCGTTGAATGAGCGATCGAGTCCGGCCCAATCGACGTCGAACGTGTACGCGTCTTTCATGATGAAGGTGCGCAAACGCATCAGCCCCGATTTGGGCCGTGGCTCGTCGCGAAACTTCACCTGGATCTGATACCAGACTTGCGGCAGTTGCTTGTATGAACGAAGTTCGTTGCGAGCAATCGCGGTGAACACTTCCTCGTGCGTCATGCCCAGGCACAGGTCGGTGCCTTTGCGGTCCTTGAGACGAAACATGATGTCGTCGATCGCTTGCCAACGGCCGGACTCTTGCCAGAGCTCGGCCGGATGCAGCGCCGGCAAAAAGAATTCCTGACCGCCGATGCGGTTCATCTCTTCACGCAAAATCTGCATGACCTTCAGCGCAATTCGCTGGCCCAGCGGCAAGTACGAATAGATTCCCGCAGACAGTTGGCGCACGACGCCTGCGCGCAACAACAGTTTGTGCGAAACGACCTCGGCATCAGCCGGATCTTCACGGAGAGTAGGGATGAAAAATTGTGACCAACGCATAGAGAGGCATTGTGTCTTAGGCGGGTACTCAGTGCAACCGGAGGATTTGGAGTGCGGCGGCAGAGCGAAGCGGCGACGCCGCTTTGGATCGAGGCGTTGTCAAAACAAGGACGATGTGCAAAGCAATCCAAAGCGCCGTCGCCGCCCGATGAATCGGGACTCTGCCGGCGCATTCCAAAACTTGGCCGCGCTGCGCTCAGTGATGTACCATCGCGGCAATAGAAAGAAGAACTCCAATGAAGATAGCCATCGCCAGCGATCACGCCGGTTTTGAAGAGAAGGAGCGTCTCAAGCCACTGCTCAACGAGTTGGGAATTCAATTCGAAGATCTGGGGACGGTTTCGACCGAATCAGTCGATTATCCCGATTACGCGCGCAAGGTTGGTGAAGAAGTCGCGGCCGGCAATGTCGATCAAGGCCTGTTGGTTTGCGGTTCGGGAACCGGCATGGCCATCGCCGCCAACAAAGTTCCCGGCGTGCGTGCGGCCGTTGCCTGGAATGAAGAGATCGCGCGGCTGGCGCGCGAACATAACGACGCGAACGTGCTTTCGTTGGGTGCGCGAACGACACCGGTCGATGAACTGCCGAAGATTGTGCGCGCCTGGTTTGCGGCACACTTTGATAAGGGCCGGCATGAACGGCGCGTGAATAAGATTCGTGAGATCGAGCAGGATGAATTTGATCATCACAGGTAGTTTCCTTGCTTCACCCGCTTAGAATCAGTAGTGCTCCTTCATTCCTCGCATCAGTCTTATGGCTCGCGTTCGTCTGGGCTGCTAACGCATCGGCCCAATCTCAACCTGACGAGCGACCGAGGTTAAAGAATTTCGGTTCAAGTCTCGATCGACTCGAGTGGGATCCCAACCTGAACCAGGCTGTCGAGAAAAGGTCTGAAAGAAGGAACGCGAATCCCGGCCCCAGGGACGATGACGATGTAGTCAGAGTTGAAACCAACCTGGTGATTTGCAGCGTCACCGTACTCGACCAGTATGGCAAGGTCGTGCCGAATCTCGCGAAAGAGGATTTCATGATTACCGAGGATGGCCGAAACGAAAAGGTCGATCACTTTTCGCTCGGAAATGATCTCGACGTCCCGCGCACCATCGTGCTGCTGATCGACTATAGCGGCAGCCAGTCACCGTTTATTAAAGAGAGCGTTGCGGCGGCAAAGGTTCTGGTGGACAAGTTGGGGCCGAAAGATCTGATGGCGATTGTGACCGACGATGTAGCGCTGTTGGTTGATTTCACGCGTAGCAAGAAAGAATTGAAGCAGGCGCTCGATGGTCTTTACAAAAAATCGAAGAAAAGAGATTTTGGCAAGAGCAAGCAATTCAGTGCCTTAATGGCAGTCATCCGCGAGATGTTCACGCCGCAAGATGTGCGGCCGATTGTGATTTTTCAGACTGACGGAGATCAGACTTTTGCCTTACAGCCTTCGACGCCGTCTCTGTTTGACATGCCCTATGCGCCGATTCCGTATGCTTTGCGGGAGCATTTCAGTTTGCGCGACCTGTATTACACGATCGAACGATCGCGCGCCTCTGTTTATACTGTGATTCCCGGGACGCGCCACATCGAAGATGTCGATAGGGGCGAGTTGCCTGCCTTACAACCATCGACCGGTCAGCCGGGAATCGTAATCAAACCGTTTGTGACCAATTATGTGAAGTGGCAGCAGATGGCCGCGGCCGGAGCGGCGATTGGCGGTTGGACCGCTTACCTGCAAAAGCCTGAAGATGCGCCCGGCATTTA
>DATANL010000296.1:0-4740 GCA_036266295.1 Pyrinomonadaceae bacterium
TTTTAATGTCACCTCGTTCGTGCTCGACTCGAAAGATACCGACGGCAAGACGCACACGCGCGCAGTGCTTTCGTATACTCAGGCCGATCACGGCATCACTTCGTGGCTGGCCCAACCGGCGCCGATGGGCTCGCTCGAATACATCTCACCCGACGCGAATATCGTGGCCGGCTTTGCCGTCAAGAATTCCGCGGCCGTCGTCGATGACTTGCTCACGGTTATGAGTAAGGTTTGTCCCGACTTGAATGCGCACCTCGACGATTTGCAGAAGAACCACGGTCTGAATTTACGAAGCGATTTCGCCGCGCCGCTGGGTGGTGAATATGCTTTCGCCATCGATGGTCCGGTGCTGCCGACGCCTTCGTGGAAGCTGGTGTTCCAGGTGAACGACCCGGCGCGCTTGCAGCAGACCTTCGAGCAGGTGGTCGCCGAAGTTAACAAGCAGTTGGTGAAGGAAGGCAAGCAGGGTCTCGAATGGGACAAGGCTGATTCCGGCGGCCGCACGTTCTACACGCTACGCGCGAAGGATCTCGGCGCGCTCGAACTGAATTACGTGATTGCGAACGGTTACCTGATTGCTTGTCCGACGCGGGCACTGGTCGAGAAGGCTTTGCAGTATCACGACTCGGGCAGCACTCTGATTCACTCGCCCCAATTCATGGCTGGTTTGCCGGCTGACGGCAATGTGAATTTCTCGGCGTTCGTTTATCAGAACATCGCAGCGCTGGCGAAGCCTCTGGCGAACCAGGCCGGTAATCTGCCGGCCGGTCCGAAGAACGCTCTCACCATGGCCGCGACGATGGAGCCGACGCTGGCTTACGCTTACGCGTACGGCGATCACATTGAGATTGCCGCGAACACGGAAGGCGGTCCGTTCGGAATTAGCCCGGCGACGTTGCTGGGAATGCCGAACGCATTTGAACTGCACAGCATTCTCGAGCGGGGAATTCACGGGTCGAAATGAAAAAATACCGGGCGGCGGCAATCGTAATTCTAATGATTGTCGCCGCAGTTTCTGCTCAGCCTGACAAGGACCTTGTCGGCACCTGGAAGATGGACGCGTCGCGGAGCAAGTTCGCCAGCTCCAGCGACGCGCCCGCGCTGGTGGTGATTAAGTATGAGCGCGTGGGCGAGGTGTTGCGCGAGACACTGAATGTTACCAACGCCGGAGGCGCCACCACGCGGACGATCGATTACGCGGTCGATGGCCGCGAGCTCGCGAACGGTACCGGCGATGATCGCGTTAAGTCCAGGATCGTGCGGAAGGATGGCGCCGTAGTTCTTGAATGGGTCGATGACGGCGGTGTCTTTACTCGCAGCCTGACCATCTCAGCAGATCGGCGGACGCTGACGATTGCAGCCCATGATTCGAATCCGGAAGTAAAGGCTGACGACGTGATCGTGTTTCAGCGACAATGATCGAAGCCACAGAAGGGAATACTTCATGGAAAATCATCTCGTGACATCGTCCGCGGACCACAAGATTCTCATCAATGCAATTATTCTCATCGCCCTCGGCGTCTCGATCTTATTTCTGAACTCATGGGACAGTTTTTTGGTAAAAGCATCGGTCGGCTTATTCTGGGGGGCCTTCTTTATCGCGATTAACTGGACCAGAATCTCTACGATCGCTCGAGGCCAGATAACAAATCGGCAGGCCAAAGAGTTGAGTTCGTGACCGGACGGCCAACACTTCAAGCTTGGCTACAAAGGCAATTAGAGTCGGGGCGAACTGTCAGCCGGACAGCGTTACTCGTGAATATCGGGCCACAATTTGTCCTCTTCCAGGGTTGTGATCTTCATACTGGATCCCAACATCTGCGGCCAAAATCAATCCATATTGGTGTCCGCGCGTAACCGATGCAGATAACCGGAGTTGGCCCGGCGGAGCTCCGGCACTATTAAAGACCGCCGGCACGCGCGCGACTAAAGCGCCCACGGTTCCGGTTCCGTCAATAGCATGTAGCCGTAAGGCCACGGATGCCACCACCAGCGCCCAATGCCGGTGGAGTTCAATGCTGGTCGGCCAATAATCCGCCACGACTTCAACGACATCGCGCGAGGCGGTAAAAACATGAAGGAAGCCGGCCTCTACGGCGCCGGCTTTGGCGGCGTCTGGCGTTGTCGGGAGGGTCACGAGCGATACCGTAATCTGTCCCTGTGCGAGATCGAAATCCGTCTCGTACTCAAAATCGTTGCTCGGGGCGTTACTCCATTGCCAGGTCGTCCACTGCTTAGCTGCGAATGGTGGAGTCAGCACTTGCCCATCGCCTCCACCGCCGCCGGCCTTAGCGGACGCTTCCTGGATGGAAGAGAACGAGTGCGCGTATGAGCTGTGATTCTGAAAGTGGCAATAGCCAAGGTGCTCGCGCGCTTCATGAAGACACCAGAATGCCCAGTTGCTTAGGTCCGAATGATGGCGCTGAACTGCGGGATCAACACCGGTCGTTTCGTTGCTAAAGCCCGTGCGAACTTGACCGTCTCGCAAGTTCATTTGGACGCTGTTTGGATAGATGTAAGGGTAGGTGTTCACTCCATCCGTCGAGAACATGAGGGCTTTGTCCGGGTGATCCCGGCCACCCAAAGCAAATTTCTTAAAGTGCGCCGTCTTTCGTTGCACAATGCCGTCGCGATCGACTCGGGGGAAAAACTTGTTCTCCACACCACACGCTTTCTCGTTTGCAGTTAAGCCCGAGAGTCCGTGATAGCTAACGATATCAATTTCATCAAAGTAGGGCGCTTTACTTTGCTGCCATCGCTCGATATCGAAAGGCGGTGGCGCGCCCTGATAATCGGGAGTTGCGTTTACCGAGAGCAATGGCCGCCAGTTGTACTTCTTGGCGGCGTTCAAAATGAGTCCGGCCACCTCGGATAAGAAGCTGGATTTGTCGGTCGTGTTTCCGTTGGGGTTGCGAGGCTCATTCATTAATTCGAAGATGATGTTGGGCCTGCCCTGCAAGCTTGCCACCAGGTTCTCTATGAATGCCTTTTTCACATTATTAAGTCCGCTGTTTTTGGGATACATAAAGTTGTAACAGCGCGTGGCCGGGTTTCCGCCGTCGACCACCAGATTGTCTTTGTTCCAGGTCGAGTTCGGCACGCTGTCGTAGGCGTGCTCAGGGTTCCACGGTGAGAAGCCCTTCTTTCCTGCTTTATTCTGATTCCAGGCTTCTTCTGCAAAATCGAAGAAGTTGAATACGGAAAGTTGCAAAGCGATACCGACACTGTTGGCGCCCATTGCCAGGAAGTTAAGCGCAGTAAAATAAAGGTGGTTCCAGGCTCCATTCAGGACTGCATTCTTGATATCGAGCTGGTCCTTGTTGATGTCGCCACCCGGATCCTTGATCACGTTGTAGGGCATGAGATCGGTGCGCTCGTAACCGTTGGTCAGGAAAATTCTTAATAGGTTAATACCCTGCGCCTTCATCCAGTTCAAGAGTTCCCAGGCATTGGCCCAGTATTGAGTGACTGCGATTTTATTCTTGTCCTCTTTGGCCTGACACGGCTCGGCTCCGTTAGTCGAGATGACCGGGAGGTCTTTACCGTCTATGTTGAGGCCCTTCTCGGCCATTCCATAATGTTCGGTGGTAGGGTCGTATCTGAAGCAGTAATAATGACCGCCGATCAGAATAATCGGATTGGCGCCGTCCTGGATTCGGCCATCAACGCGCTGGAGTTTCATGGGATGTGCCTCCGCAGTTTTTGCGGCAAATATTATCAGGCGTGAACCTTAGGTTCAACAATTTCGGCAGCCGCGTCGTGATCCAACTTGTGTTACTCAACACGAAATGGATCACGACCGGCAGCCGGGTGGCTGGGGGACTGCCAACCCGTCGCGAATCGAAAGAACATTTTCAAGGTAGGCAACGTATGCGATATTTGCGTTGGTTCCGGTCCTTGTTTCCAGTCAACATGATTAATGCGTAGGATCTCTCGGCAGCCCTGATAAGCGATGTCGTCGAACACTTCGGTAATCGATCTGGAAGGCCTCAGCGTCAGTTTCGGCGGCAGGCCGGTCCTCAAGGAGTTGCGCGGCGACTTGCGCGGCCGCTCGATCGGTTTGCTTGGGCCAAACGGCGCCGGCAAGACGACGCTGATTCATACCCTTCTCGGTTTTCATCCACCTTCGTCGGGCACCGCGCGAATTTTCGGCCGCGATATTCGTCAGGACGCCAACCAGATCAAAAGATTGATCGGCTACATGCCGGAACGTGACGCCTTCATCTCCAAGATGTCCTGCATTCATTTTGTGCGGTTCATGGCCGAGCTTTCCGGACTGCCGTCGGCGACGGCACTGGAACGTGCGCACGAAGCGTTGTTCTTTGTGGGCCTGGGCGAAGCGCGCTATCGCAAGGTCGATACGTTTTCGCTGGGCATGAAACAGCTGGCCAAGCTGGCCCAGGCCGTCGTGCACGGGCCGCGTTTGATCTTTCTCGACGAGCCGACGAATGGGCTTGATCCGCCGGCGCGCCAGCGCATGATCAAAATGATTCGCGAGATTCGCGACAGCGGTCAGGCGAACATTGTCCTGTCGTCACACCTGCTGCGCGACGTCGAAGAGTGCTGCGAAGAGATTGTGATTCTGAAAGACGGCCGGCTGGTCGTCTACTGCAATCTCGAAGAAGAGCGCAAGGCGAATAAGAAGTTTTTGATGTTGGAGACGCGCGGCGAAATGCAGGAGTTCGTCGAAGGCGTGGGCGCGATGGGTTGTGAATGCGCCGTCACCAGCGATCATCGCCT
>DATANL010000297.1:0-7372 GCA_036266295.1 Pyrinomonadaceae bacterium
CCGCGACACCGCCGGGTTGATTTGGAGTGCGGTGGCAATCCCGATGAAATCGGGAGACACCGCTTTGGGTTCGGTGTTTAGGTTGCGTCAAGGGCTGCCAAGGTGTATCCAAAGCGCCGTCGTCGCTACGCTCTGCCGGCGCACTCCAAACTTAAACGTAAGGACTCGTCAATGAAATCATTTCTATTTACCCTGCTGCTGTCTCTTTCAATTTCAATGTTTGCATCCATGAATGTCATGGCCCAGGATGGAAAGTCACCAATGCTGCTGCAACCCCCGGCTACCGAAAAGAAACCGAAGGTCACCGAAATCAATGGCGACCGCATGGTCGATGATTATTTTTGGTTGCGTGAAAAGACCAACCCCGCCGTCATCGAACATCTCAAGGCCGAGAACGCTTATTCGTCGGCCGTGATGAAACCGACCGAAGCGCTGCAGGAAAAGCTCTACAACGAGATTCTCAGCCACATCAAGGAAACTGACGAGACCGTGCCTTATCGCTGGGGCGATTACTTCTATTATTCGCGCACCGTCAAAGGCCAGCAGTATCCAATCTATTGCCGCAAGCAAGGTTCGGTCGAGGCGCCGGAGCAAATTCTGCTCGACCTGAATGAGATGGCGAAGAACGAGAAGTTCATGTCCATCGGCAGCTTCGCGCCCAGCGACGATGGAAACATTCTGGCGTACTCGACCGACAACACCGGCTATCGCCAGTACACGCTTCATTTCAAAAACCTGAAGACCGGTGAGTTGCTGCCCGATCACATGGACCGCGTGGACGCCATCGCCTGGATCACCGACAACAAAACGATTTTCTATGTAACTGAAGACGAAGTGTCGAAGCGCAACGACAAGTTGTGGCGGCACGTGCTCGGCACCGACAAGTACGAGCTGGTTTATGAAGAGAAGGACGAGCTGTTCGATATCGGCGTCGACCGCACGCGCGACAAAGCCGTGATCCTGCTGGGCGCGTTCAGTAAGACGTCAACCGAATATCGTTTCATTCCCGCGAATGATCCGAACGCCACGTGGAAAGTCATCGTGCCGCGCCAGGCTGATCATGAATACGACGTCGATCATCGCGGCGACCTTTTCTACATTCGCACCAATAAAGGCGCAACGAATTTTCGCGTGGTAACCGCCCCGGTGGCGGATCCTTCTGAGAAAAACTGGAAAGAATTTATTGCGCATCGTCCGGCCGTGAAAATTGAAAGTATCGATCTGTTTTCGGATCACGCGGTCGCTTCGGAATGGGAGAATGGTTTAGAACAAATCGAGATCGTCAATCTCAAGGACGACAGCCGGCACCGCGTTGTTTTTCCCGAGCCGGTTTACTCAGCCGGAATTTCCGGCAACCGCGAATTCAAGACGAACGTCGTGCGCTACAACTATCAGTCGCTGACGACCCCGAGTTCGGTCTTTGATTACGACATGAACACCGGCAAAGCGACGCTGCGCAAACAGCAGGAAGTCCCGGGAGGTTTCGACAAAGCGAACTACAAAGCTGAACGAATTTTTGCGACGGCAGCAGACGGCACCCGGATTCCGATGTCAGTTGTCTATCGCAAGAGCGTCAAGCTCGACGGCTCAGCGCCCTTGTTGCTTTACGGATATGGTTCGTACGGCATTTCGATTCCGCCGACATTTTCGGCCGGCCGTCTCGCGTTGCTCGATCGCGGTGTCGTCTACGTGATTGCTCACATTCGCGGCGGCGGCGAGATGGGCGAGCCATGGCGCGATGCCGGTCGCATGATGAACAAGATGAATACCTTCACCGATTTCATTGCCTGCGCCGAACACTTAATCGACAAAAAATACACTTCAAAGAACCGCATCGTGATCCAGGGCGGCAGCGCCGGAGGGATGTTGATGGGCGCCGTCGCGAACATGCGCCCTGATCTCTTCAAAGCGGTGCTCGCGCAAGTGCCCTTCGTCGACGTGCTGAACACGATGCTCGATGCGTCGCTGCCGCTGACGACCAGTGAATACATCGAGTGGGGCAATCCGAACGAAAAGCCTGCGTACAATTACATGAAGAAGTACTCGCCCTACGACAACATTCACAAGGCGGATTATCCGGCCATGCTGGTCAAGGTCTCGTTGAACGATAGCCAGGTGCCGTACTGGGAAGGTTCGAAGTTTGTCGCGAAGCTGCGCGATTACAAGACGGACCACAACCCGCTGCTCCTGAAAGTCAACATGGGCGCCGGACACGGCGGCGCGTCGGGACGCTACGACGCGTACCATGAAACGGCGTTCGACTACGCGTTCATGCTCTGGCAGATGGGGATCATGAATTAGGAGCGCACGCATCCCTGCGTGCGGTTCACCGGCATCCTTGCCGGTACCGTGGTGTTAGTACCGGGAGCGTTAGCGACCAGATCCGGCGCCACTCTGGATGAAACCGGGACCGGCAACTATCTGACCTGGAGGGGTCACTTGATCCGGTCGCTACCGCTCGCGGTTCTGACACTCCAAACATCATGCAAAAGATCAATCTCTCGGAAAAACTTTCGCTGATTCAAGATCATTGGAACCCGCGCATTGCCGGCGAGTTGAACGGCCAACTGATCAAGCTCGTCAAATTCCAGGGGCCTTTCACCTGGCATCATCATGAACATGAAGATGAGATGTTTCTCGTGGTGAAGGGCCGCTTTCGCATGGACTATCGTGACCAGGGCAGCGAGCGCGCCGAATGGATCGAGCCCGGTGAATTCATCATCGTGCCGCGCGGCGTCGAGCACCGGCCCTTTGCTGAAGCGGAATGCGAAGTGCTCTTGTTCGAACCGGCTTCGACGCTGAATACCGGTAACGTCGAAGATGAGTTTACGCGCAAGGAACTCGATACGATTTAGTCGGTACCAGCTGCGTGAGCGGCTGGATCAAGAGCAGCGAAACAGAGCGAAGTCCCAGCTCGATCCATCCGCTCACGCGAATGGTACTGACAAGACCTTATTCGACTCTCACGCCATCGAATCGCCGCCAGGGTGCGATAAGACTTTTGCCTGACGAAGTAGACACAACGATCAGCGATTGGGTTCGCCTCCTTCTTGAGTTAGTCAGTCCGCGCGTGTAAGGTAACGGTAAATTTTATGAGCGACCAACAAACCAGTGTCGCCGATCTTTTCCGGCGCGCTCAAGCAATCCGACAAGAGAATCCGCAAACGGCTTACCGCGATATCGCCAGGCAACTGGTGAAAGAGTTTTCGCGCGGACCGCTCCCGTCGACGCACACCTTGACCATTCCCGAACAGGACGCGCGCGCACCGGAAGAAGACTGGTCCGCCGGTCTGCCGCTGGTGCTGCGCGGGATTCAACAGAAAGATTGGAATGATATTGCCCTGGGCATCGTGCTTTCGCTGGAGCAAACCGAAAATTACGAGCGCGACCGCGGAGCCGAAGGCAATCGCGACGATTGGCATGATCGATCGAGAGGCATTCGCGGCGCCGTCGAAAAGGGCGTCGGCAAATGGATGCCGGAAGAATTAGTGAAGCTGGCCGAAAAGACAGTTCAGAATCGCGAGCGTTAACGGCCCCGAAAAATTATCCGCATGAGTGAAGATTACGCCGAACTAATGACGACGTTCCCGCTGTTCGAGGGATTCACGGCCAACGGCACGAAGCGCTTGCTGGCCGCCGGAGAGATCACCGAACTTGCCGCAGGTGACGTGCTTTTGAAAGAAGGCGAGACCGCGGAATTTGCCGTGCTGATTCTGAAAGGCACGATCGAGGTGTTCGTCGAACGCGAAGGCAAACAGCTGGCGCTGACTGAAGCCACGGCGGGTGACATTCTCGGTGAGTTGGCGTTGTTGTGCGGCATCCCGCGTTCAGCTTCAGCGCGCGCGAAGGAGAACTCGACAGTTTTAAAATGGAGTGATGAATCGCTGCACACGTTGCTGCTGCGCGATCGTTCGTTGGCGCAACGAATCTTTCGCGAAACTCTGAGAACCCTGGTTGAGAAGGAACGCGAGTTAGTAGACTCGCTCGTCAAAGCACAATCCGCAACGACATAAGGATTCGAATTCGTTAGGGACGCTCCTGCTGGAGCGCGGGCATCCTTGCCCGCATGAGCGCGAAGCGCGAACAGTCTCTTGAGATCGGATTATGAGCTTGCTCCGCAAGCTTTGCGGGCAAGGATGCCCGCGCTCCAGGAAGAGTTGCTATGAGTTTTCTCGATTCGCTAATCAAAGATCCTCTGTATCAGTCTCACGATCCGCGCAAGCCCGAAGAGATCGCTGAGCCGGACGTAATCATCTCGCCCGATACTCGCCGCGAAAATCGAATCCCGCTGGGACAATCGCGCACCAGGCGATGGCCGGTGCTCGATGCTCATGGCGCTCCGCAGGTCGACCTGGCGACCTGGCAGTTCGAAGTCGACGGTCTCGTCGAGCATCCGCTCGCATTTTCGCTGGACGAGTTTACGCAGCTGCCGTCGGTGAAGGTCTACGCAGATTTTCATTGCGTCACGCGCTGGTCGCGGCTGGATAACATCTGGACGGGTGTGCCGACGCGCGAGATTGCGAACCGCGCCGGCGTCAAACCGGAAGCGAAGTATGTGTTGGCCCTGGCTTACGATAATGACTGGACCACCAACGTTCCGATCGAATATTTCCTGAAAGAAGATTCGCTGTTTGCATTCCTTCATGACGGCGGGCCGATTCCTCCCGAACACGGCGGCCCTGTGCGTCTGATCGTTCCGCAGCTTTACGCCTGGAAATCGGCGAAGTGGGTCAAGGGCGTCAGCTTTCTTGAAAAAGACGAAGCGGGTTTTTGGGAAGAAGGCGGTTATCACATGCGCGGCGATCCGTGGGCGGGACGCGATGGTGAGCGATTCAGGTGGTGAGAAGGCGCTCTCTAACCCAGCCGCTCACGCAGCTGGTACTGACCAAGCTGACGCAGCTGGTACTGACCAATCTGCGTAATCTGTGGACATGTCATTTCCGCAACCCAAAGACGCAGCCGCAGTAATTCTCCTCCGGCCCAACACCGATCCCAGCAACCCTGAAGTCTTCTGGGTTAAGCGCAGCACCAAACTCGCTTTCCTCGGCGGCTATCGTGCCTTTCCCGGCGGCCAGCGCGAGACGCTCGACGAAGAAATCAAAGTCCGAAATTGTGACGATCAAGAACGCTCGGCAATGATCAGTTGCGGCGCGCGCGAACTGTTTGAAGAAGTCGGGGTCCTACTGGCCCGCGGCGCGGAAGCTCTGACCGTCGGCCAGCGTGCCTCTCTGTTCGACGATCTTGAATCAGGGCGCATGACCTGGCCACAGTTGCTTTCGCATTACGGCCTGCAGCTCGACGCAGATGACTTCACCTTTGCCGGCCGCTGGGTCACGCCGCCGTTTGCGCCGCGGCGCTTCGACACGTGGTTCTTCCTGGGGCATTGCCCAACGAAACAGGAGCCGCGCGTAACTGGAGATGCGGAACTGGAAAGTGGTGAATGGGCCAATGCCCGCGACGTGTACGCGCAATGGCTGCGCAGCGAACTCATTGTCGTGCCGCCGGTGCTGCACGGCATGAAAACTCTGGCGTCGGGACTCGGCGACGATTTGGTTGAGCGGTTCCTGTCGGTTCCCGAAGCCCATCGCCAGGTCACCCGGCGCATGGAGTTTCATCCGAATTACATTTGCTTTCCGCTGCGAACACCCACCAAGCCGCCGGCCACACACACGAACTGTTATTTGATCTATTCGTCGCGGGAAGTGATCGTGGTCGATCCCGGATCGCCATATGAAGACGAACAGGCGGCGCTGGCCGAATGCCTCGATGACTTGATTGGCGGCGGGAGAACGCCGCGCGAAATCCTGCTGACGCACGTTCATCCGGATCACATCGCCGGCGTGAATGCTTTGAGAACTCATCTCAAAGAAGTTCATCATCAATCGGTCCCGGTGGCGGCGCACCGTCTGACCGCGGAATCGTCGAAGGGACAGTTCCCTGTCGATCGCTTCATCGCAGATAACGAAGTCATCTCGCTCGCTGGTGAACCTGCCATCGCTTTGCGGGCGTTGTATACGCCGGGTCATGCGCGCGGCCATCTATGCTTTTACGATGAGAGCAGCGGCGCTTTGCTGTCAGGCGACAATGTCGTCGGGTTCGGATCGGTGCTGATCGATCCGGCTGACGGCAACATGCGTGACTATCTCGCCTCACTCGAGCGCATGCGTGCGCTGCCAAAGCTGTCTGTGCTTTTTTGCGGCCACGGTCCGCCCGTCGCGAACGCTCATGAAAAGATCGATGGATACATTAATCATCGGTTAGAACGCGAACGATCGATTTTGAATGCGGTTCGCGAAGGTGCATCGACGCCAAAAGAAATTGTGGCCCGCGTTTACACCGACGTCTCGCCAAAGGCGCACGCCATGGCGGAGCGCGCGGTACAAGCGCATTTGGACAAATTAATTGAGGACGGCGTAGTTGAGCGAGGTGACGGCGGTGGTTACAAGCCGTGTCAGAACCGCGAGCGGTAGCGAGCGGATCAAGGCGCGACTGGCCGGGACAGCCTCGCCCGAATCACTTAAGCTCTCAAAGTAACCTCCTGACCCGGTCGCTACCGCTCGCGGTTCTGACACGCGCGCTCCGGTTCTGAGGCGGTTCGATTTACAATCCATTCATGGAACGAGCAAGGACTTTAGGTGAACTCAAGTCGACTGGCTACGCGAGTGTCCCGGTCAAGGACGAGATGCGCGCCAATCTCATCTGCAAGCTCAAGGGGCGCGAACGGCTATTCCCGGGCATCGTCGGCTATGACGAGACCGTCGTGCCGCAGCTGATCAATGCGATCCTCTCGCGACATAATTTGATTCTGCTGGGTCTGCGCGGACAAGCGAAGAGCCGCATCATTCGCCAACTCACAAATTTGCTGGACGCCCAAATCCCCATCATCGCCGGGTCCGAGGTCAACGACGATCCGTTTCAGCCGATCAGTGCTTATGGCCGGCAGACGATCGAGTTGCATCAGGACTCGACGCCCATTACCTGGGTCGATCGCGATGCCCGGTTTGTCGAGAAGCTGGCGACGCCGGACGTCACCATCGCCGACATCATTGGCGACGTCGATCCGATCAAAGCGGCGAAAGGCGGACACCTGCTGAGCGACGAATTGACGATTCATTATGGCCTCCTGCCGCGCGCGAACCGCGGCATCTTTGCCATCAATGAACTGCCCGACTTGGCGGGGAAAATTCAGGTTGGTCTCTTCAACATCATGCAGGAAGGCGACGTGCAAATAAAGGGTTACCCGGTGCGTCTGCCGCTGGATGTGATGCTGGTGTTCTCGGCGAACCCCGAGGATTACACCGCGCGGGGAAAGATCATTTCGCCGTTGAAGGATCGCATTGGTGCTGAAATCACAACTCACTATCCGAAAGAG